>NZ_JAGHZN010000022.1:0-73265 GCF_017746735.1 Roseofilum sp. Guam
TGAATGCTCTTTCCATAAAAGACTATTTGACTCTTGTTTACATTATAGCCCCTTCAATGTAAGACCGGCAAGTTAAAACTTGCCCGCTCGCCTTCATCCCCAGAATGAATTCACGGGGTTTTCGGCATATCTCTTATAATAGTTTAACGTAAGTACGGGAGTTTAATGAGGTGCATGCCCAATTACCAATCCATCAGGCGATCGCACCATGTTAAACTGAAATAAACCCTACGTTCTTGAACCCATGAATGATTCCACCCTTTCTTCGGAACCTAAGCTCGACAAAGTAGAAATTTCTATCGCCTTAGACGCAGAATTACTCGAACAAATCCAGCACTTAACCAACGACCCTTCAAGAATTATTGAAACAGCCATTCGTCAATGGCTCAAAGGCTCAAACCAAAGGGATGATGAACTCACCCGTACTCTGATCAAAAATCCTCCCCTACCTCCCAGAGGTGAATGGAACGATTAAAACCCAAGGCGACCAGGATTAATGGGAGTACACTGGGATCTTAGGCCATCAGATCCCCAATCGGTTCTAAGAACCTTAAATTGTCAACCCTCAGATGCGCTGAATCGGTTATTCCTCAATCTAGAAAATCTAAGCTACTCTAGGTTAGAGGTCAAATGTCTGTTCAATTCACCGACACCAACTCATGAATGCTTCCTCCCATGCATCCATTTCCACCCTAAACGAAACCAGCCTTTCTAATCATCTAGAGACGGGAGACCTAACACCGCCAAGTCTGTCCGAATTGGGTGCTGAATTAAGCTTTATCCATAATACCTCTGGTGAGTATCTAGCCTTTCAGTGGACTCAAGGGGAACGCTACGATTTAGCTCCTGAGAGCTTGGTGGGGCAATTGATGGAAAATACCCTCTACCCCATTCCCATCGATGCCTATTTGGATCGAGTGCGCCAAGTCTTGGAAAATAAATTACCGGATCGTTTTAGCTATCCCTTTCAGTATAGAGAATGCTACTTCCTCTTCGATCTGGTGGTCACTCCAGTGCTAACCTCTCCCTTGAAAGCCAATCAAGTTTTGGTTCTTGGGCGACTCCTCTCGAGCGCTGTAGGGTCTCAATCCTTTGCCAGTAGCTCAGATCCACCGCAGCAGGGAGAGCGCAAAACCAGCGATCATTATCAGACGCTTTTAACTCGGATCACCCGCAAAATTAGACGGACGCTAGATTTAGAAACTATCTGCAATCAGACGGTGGAAGGCTTGGGTATTGCTTTAAACTTAGAAAGCTGTGCGATCGCCCAAAAATGCCTAGAGACAGAACACCTCAAAGTAGTTGCCCACTATACCCATCAAGGGGGCCATTCCCAAGTGGGCCGTTTGCTCCCCTTAGAGAATAACTCTCCCTTAATTGATGCCCTATCGAGCCTAGACCCCTTAGCCTGGGTAGAATCAGAGGATAAGGAGTCTTTAGAGTCTCGGTTAGCTGTAGCCACCTGCTATAAGGATCGCCCCAATGGGTTACTGTTGTTATCCCCTCCCATCAGATCCGACCCGGATCAAGCCTATTTGTGGTCAGCCGAAGAGATCGAGTTGGTGAGGGAGTTGGCCGATCAAGTGGGAACGGCGATCGCCCATGCTACGCTCTACCAAGAACTAGAATTAGCCAGAGAACAAGCTGAGGAAGCCTCTCGACTGAAAAGTGAATTTTTGGCCAATACGTCCCATGAACTGAGAACCCCCCTCAATGGAATGATTGGGTTTCTGAAGCTGATCCTAGATGAGATGGCTGATGATCCCGAAGAGCAAATGGAATGGGTGCAAGAAGCCCATAAGTCTGCCTTGCATCTTTTAAACTTGATTAATGATGTGTTGGATCTGGCTAGAATTGAAGCCGGAAAAATGCAGATCGATATCAGTCCGGTAAATTTGGATGAATTATTCACCAACCTGGACAACTTTACCCGACCTCAAGCAGAAACGAAAGGGTTAAGTTATGAAATCAGTCGCACCCCAACCCGCGATGAAGTGATGATTACGGGCAATTATCAACGTCTGCTGCAAGTCTTGTTAAATTTAGTTGGCAATGCGGTTAAATTTACTCATGAAGGGGGCATTACCATTACCGCAGAAGTGATCGCGAAGAAATTCCAAGTTGGAGATCGGGAGCATCCAGGGTTTGTCAAGGTGAGTGTGGCGGATACCGGAATTGGCGTACCTTTGGAGAAGCAAGAGCAACTGTTTCAAAATTTTTCTCAAGTGGATGGATCTCGCACCCGTCAATATGGAGGAACCGGATTAGGATTAGCCATTTCTCAGCGTTTGATTGAAACCATGGGGGGGGAAGTGAATTTCTTTAGTATGGGAGAAGGATTAGGCTCGACCGTAACGTTTACGGCTCCCCTGGGACAATTGCCCGTAATTGTGAAGGAGTAAAATCATGGAGAGGGTTTGATGGTAGATAAAGGATTGGAAGTCAGTTCAAGTTCTGACCATCGGCATGGGGCTTGCTCTAATCCAGAGATGTTAACAGTGATGGCGGCGATCGCCAATGCTATCCTTTACGAAGAACTCGAATCAGCCCGAGCGCAAAGCGAAGAAACCTCACGACTTAAACAGCAACTTCTGAATAAGGTTTCCCATGAGTTTAGAACACCGCTCAATGGCATGATTGGTTTTCTAAAGCTTATCCTTGATGGTATGGCTGACGATCCCGAAGACCAAATGGAGTTTGTTCAAGAAGCTCATAACTCAGCGCTGCGACTGTTGAATCATATCGAGGACTTTCTGGATTTAGCGAAACTCCAAGCTGGCGAAATGACGATTGAGCTAAGTTCAATCCATCTGGATGAGCTATTGAGAGATGTAGAAAAGTTTACCCGATCTAAAGCCGAGGAGAAAGGTTTAGAGTATAGTATTTCTGCTCCCCCGACCCGAGATGAGGCGATCGTGGTGGGTAATTATCAAGGACTGCTACAAGTGATGTTAAATCTGATCGGTAATGCCATTAAGTTTACCCATGAGGGGGAAATTACGATTCGAGGACAAGCGATCCCTCAAAAATATTCCGCCCTAGGACGCGAGTACCCTGGATTTGTCAAGCTGATTATATCGGATACCGGCATTGGTGTGGCTCTAGACAAGCAAAACAAGCTATTTGAGGCATTTTACAAAGTTGATGGATCGAATACGTCCAGATACGAAGGTACAGGCATTGGATTAACGATTTCCCAAGGATTGATGGAGTCCATGGGATGTGAAATTGATTTCTTTAGTATGGGGGAAGGATTGGGATCGACTGTAACTTTAACGGTTCCTCTGCAACAATTACCGATCCTGATTAAGGACTAGATAAAGTCGGTGATTTAATCCATTCGCAATCAGTAATAATACTGAAAAGACTGATGGACTCTTCTAATAAGCAGGCATGACCACTATGGGGTAAATCAATGACTTGAGCATGTTTAAGATGTTGTTGTAAATACCGGGATTCGGAGACTGAAGGTAACAAGCGATCGCTCCCGCTGGCTAGAATGAGCGTTGGTTGCGTGATTTCGTAAAGATCCTGGACATCGAGCGTAAATTGACGCAGTAAAGATAACCGCCAAGCAGAGGTATCAGCCGGCACATTACAAAGAGCAGACCAAAGGGATTGGCGATCTTGGGGCGCGATCCGAGGCAGGGCAGCCAGTAAAAAATAAACAGCAACACTGCCAACATTATAGATGCGATCCGGAATCCAAGGCACAATGGACTCCCCCAGTGCCATCCAAGGACGACGATGGAACGAAGAAGCGGGATTGACCAAAATTAAACGAGCAATCAATTCGGGTGCTTTGAGAACCGTTTTTAGTGCCAAACAGCCCCCAAAAGACTCGCCACATAAATACACCTGCCGGTTGACTCCAGAAGCTAATTGAGCTTCAATCAAATGGATGAGGCGATCGCTCAATCCGTCCCAATCGAGGCGATCATTCACTGGAATTCTCAAAGCACACACCTCAAAATCCTGTTGCAACTCTTGCGCCTGACGAGCAAACAGCGATCCCCAACCATCCATACCCGGTAAGAAAACCAATAAATCAGCTTCGGGACGCACCGCGCTGAATTGGAGAAAATGAGGAGAACCATTAGACATAGGAAAAAATCAAAATATAGCCTTGGGTATTCAAGATCAACAACAAATGCATTGATCCCTAAAGAAATATTAATTAATCCTAATCATAGATGAGGCACTTTTCCTGTGAATTCCCTTATTTTTCCCTTAATTAGCCGCTCCTCCTGAAGCTTGAAGCCACAAGCTGCTCTTTTCTCTAGCCCTCTCCAGTCTGTTATCTTAGTCTCATCTGGAATTAATTGGCCATCCAGACCAACCTGAGCGATTAAGGCTACAATTATAATCAATTCCCTTTATTGATCAGTTGAGTAAAATCTTTAGTAAAATCCATAAAATCACCTGACCGGTTGATTCAACAAAACAGATCATTAAAAAAAGTCATCTTAATCTTCCATGAACTCTGAGTATCCAACAAAAAAGACCTTTACCATTACAACCCCTCTATACTACGTCAATGACTTGCCCCATATTGGGAGCGCCTATACTACCATTGCCGCAGATGTTTTAGCTCGCTACTGGAGACTTCGGGGAGAAGAAGTCTTGATGATTACGGGGACAGACGAACATGGCTTAAAAATCCAACGAACTGCTGACGAGCGCGGAAAAGCCCCCCAGAGCCATTGTGATGAAATTGTCCAAGGGTTTAAAACGCTTTGGCAAAACCTCAATATCCAGTACGATCGCTTTAGTCGCACAACAGCAGCTAAACATCATCAAATTGTGCAAGAATTCTTCCAACGAGTTTGGGAGAATGGGGACATTTATCAAGGGGTACAACAGGGATGGTATTGTGTTTCCTGCGAAGAATTCAAAGAAGAACGAGACCTACTCGACGACCACCGGTGTCCCATCCATCCCAACAAACAAACAGAATGGCGAGATGAAAATAACTATTTCTTCCGTTTGTCCAAATATCAAGACCAGTTAGAAGCATTTTATAATGAGCATCCCGACTTCATTCAACCGGAAAGTCGTCGTAATGAAGTCTTAAGCTTTGTGACTCGAGGACTGCAAGATTTTTCCATATCGCGGGTTAACCTCGATTGGGGATTTCCTGTACCTACGGATAGTGACCAGACCCTTTATGTCTGGTTTGATGCCCTATTAGGCTATATTACTGCCTTACTCGATCCTGAAGATGCTCCCAGTTTAGAGAATGCCCTAAGGCGGTGGTGGCCGATTCAAACTCATCTAATTGGTAAAGATATTCTCCGCTTCCATACCGTCTATTGGCCAGCGATGCTCATGTCTGCGGGTCTCCCTTTACCCCGACGAGTCTTTGGGCATGGCTTTCTGACGAAAGATGGGATGAAGATGGGGAAAACCTTGGGCAATACCTTAAATCCCTATGAGTTGGTGGATCAATATGGGGCTGATGCGGTTCGCTACTATTTTCTCAAGGAGATTGAGTTTGGTAAGGATGGGGATTTTAATGAAACCCGATTTATTAATGTTCTCAATGCTGATTTGGCCAATGATTTAGGGAATCTGCTCAATCGGACACTAGGCATGACGAGAAAATATTGTCAGGGTCAAGTGCCCGCTATATCTGGCGATCGGATTCCGGATGATAACCCTCTCAAAACCCTGGGAACCTCCTTGAAGTCAAAAGTAGATCTTGGTTACAATGCCCTAGCTTATTCCCACGCCTGTGAAGCCATTCTGGGTCTAGTCCAAAGCAGCAATAAATATATTGATGAGCAAGCACCCTGGACATTGCACAAACAAGGGCAAAAAGAAGCAGTCGCAGAAGTTCTCTATTCGGTGCTAGAATCTGTTCGTTTAGCCGCCTATCTTCTCTCACCGATTATTCCTGAGATTAGCACCGCGATCTATAATCAATTGGGCTTTAGTGTCGATTTTAATCAGACGGTAGATCTTCAGAAGAAAATTCCCTTTGACACTCATGCCCAATGGGGTATTTTACCCGCTCAACAAACCCTAGGAAACCCCAAACCGGTTTTCCAACGTTTAGAATTAACTCAAGCGTGAATTTGATATAATCACGAGCTTTACTTTCACTTCCAAACCACCATAAAACTATAAGATTTTAATAACTGAGGTATAACAATGATGTATGAATCGATGGAACAAAATCAAAGTCTCTGTACTCCAGAACAAGTGCTTTCCAATCGAGGAACCGTAGCCATTTTTATTGATGGTTCTAATCTGTTTTATGCTGCCCTGCAACTGGGGATGGAAATTGATTACACTAAGTTATTGTGCCGCTTAACCAATGGTTCTCGGTTGTTACGGTCATTTTTCTATACGGGTGTCGATCGCACTAACGAGAAGCAGCAGGGGTTTTTGTTATGGATGCGTCGCAACGGCTATCGAGTGATTGCCAAAGATTTGGTGCAACTGCCAGATGGTTCTAAAAAAGCGAATTTGGATGTAGAAATTGCAGTTGATATGATGGCTTTAGTGGGATGTTACGATACGGCGGTATTGGTCAGTGGCGATGGAGATCTGGCGTATGCAGTGGATTCAGTGAGCTATCGAGGGGTACGGGTAGAGGTGGTGAGCTTGCGATCGATGACCAGCGATAGTTTAATTAATGTGGCCGATCGCTATATCGATCTCGAGAGCATTAAGGAAGATATCCAGAAAACCCCCCGGCAAAACACCTATTCCTATCGTCCCTTATCCAGCTTAAGTCTGATGGATGAACGACAGGAAAAACGATAATCTTCGCTGTACAGAAATCATAGGTCATCGATCATGGGCAAGAAAACTGGCAATCCCATTGAGGCTGGCATCTCTAACCTAGGGATCGGAACTGGGCTGTCCTTAATTTTGGCGATCGCTTTATCCGGCTGTGGTGGCTCGAATACACCGGATCAGCTCATGCAAGCAGCATCGGATGCAGAATCATCCGATGATATTCAACTGGTCTTTAAAGACATCACTCTAGAACAAGGAGACGATAAAGGTCAGTTACTTTGGAAAGTGGAGGCCAAGTCAGCTACCTATAGTGAAGATCGACAAATTGCCACCGTAGAAGAACCGTCAGGGGAATTGTATCAAGACGGAAAATTGGTCTATCGAGTGCAAGCGAAGCGGGGAGAAGTTCACCAAGATGGGAATTTGATTTTACTCAAAGAGGATATCAAAGCGATCGCCATTGAAGATGAAGTCGTGTTAGAAGGGAATGAACTGGAATGGCGACCCCAGGCGGATGTTTTGGTGGTTAAAGATACGTTAACTGGCTCCCATCCCCAGGTCGAAGCCAAAGCCGATCAAGTCAATGTCTATAGCCGCTTACGGCAAATGGAATTGATCGGCAATGTAGATGCAATTACCCGTACTCCTCAGTTACGGATGACCACGGAACACTTAGTCTGGTTAATGAAAGATCGGAAAGTGGTGGGATCGGTTCCCCTAGAAGTGAAGCACTATGAAGACGAAGAACAAAAATTAACTGAAATCCCAGAAACGTCTCCTAGCCACACCGCCTTAGCTGGGGGAAGTTTAGTAGACTTAGAGAATGAATCGGTCACCTTGATGAATCAAGTCACATTAACCGCTGCCGATCCAGCCTTAGAAGCCAAAAGTGATTCCATGACATGGGATCTCAAATCCGAGTCTGTGGGAGCCAATCAAACCATTACCTTAGAACATCTGGATGAAAATCTGACCTTAGTGGGCGATCGCGGTACAGTGGATTTAGGCAATAAAGTCGCCTATTTAACGGAAAATGTCCGGGTAACCGGAGGTAAAAATCAGTCCGATCTATCGGCAGAAAGTGTCACCTGGTCTTTTGGAACAGAACAAGTTGAAGCAACCGGAAATGTGACCTATCGTCAAGTCAATCCCCCCTTGTTTCTGCAAGGAGCCAGAGCCTTTGGTCAGTTACAAGATCAAAATATTACTGTAAGCAGTGGCGATCGCACGAGAGTGGTAACTGAGATTATCCCTTAGATACAGCACTGTTTAATTGGAGATATCCCCAAGTTCCGCCTCTAAACAGGATTACATATTCGGCGGGCATTCCCGATCCCGTATTTCCCCGTCCTTCTTGATACCATTCTCCCTGTAACGTCACCCGTGCTAATCCATGGGAGAAGGAACTAGCATCGCTAAAATGAGGGGGAATTACAAACGTTCCAGTTTGATCGATAAATCCACATTTTGGCCCGAATCTCACCATCGCTAAACCTTCAGAAAATGGTTCTACGGGAGAATAGGGTCGATCGCGAACATCCTCTAATCCGTAAAATTGGGGGGCGATCGCGATTTCTCCCGTTTTATCGATATATCCCCATTTCTTCTCCCATTCTTCTCCCATTTCAATGGCTGCCAGTCCTTCTGAAAACTTTTGGATTCTATGGGGCGTTTCCAAGACTAGATTGCCTGTGCGATCGATACATCCATAAACGCCGTTCAATCTCACCACGGCTAAACCATCCGAAAATCGATCGGCTTGCTCAAATTGGGGTTCAACGATCGCATTTCCCTGGTTATCCAGATACCCATAACGCCCATTGCTCCAGATCACGACTCGCTCCTCAGAAAAGCGATATCCCCGCTCTAATTCCGCCGGAATTACCCAGTTTCCCGTGGTATCAATATACCCATATTTTTCTCCCACTTTCACCGCAGCACGGCCATTGTAGAAGCGATCGCTCGATTCAAATTGGGGTTCAATCACCACCTGACCTGTTGGATCAATATATCCTGATTTTCCCCCTTTTCGCACTAAACCCAAACCTTCCGAAAAGGGAGCAGCCATCTCCCATTCTGCGGGAATGACCAAATTTCCTTCCTGATTCAGATATCCATACTTCAACCCAGAATGGGTCTCTGTAGAGACTGGAATTAGGGGGTCTGAAGTGGGCAATTCACGCTCAATCTCAAAGCCCCACTCTAAGATTTGATAGTGACGATCGAATTCAATGGGTTGACCGTTTAGGTTGATTAAATCATAGCCCAATTGACCCGAAACAAGGGCTACGCCTTGAAAGAAATGAGACGCTCGACTAAATTTGGGTGCGATCGCCCAATGTTCTCCTCCTCCGATAGCAGATAAAGGAACTGTATTCCATATCCCTAGCGTTTGACATAAAATGGCGGCCACTTCTCCCCGTGTTGCTGGTTGATTAGGGCGCAATTTGCGGCGATCGGGAAAATTAACAATGAGATAGCCAAATAATGCTGCGGTTAACTTAGGTAGGGCATAATGGGGAATCTCTTGGGCATCATCAAAATAGAGTTTGAGGTTCGTTTTGCTAACGGTAACGGTTGGGGGAATCTCTAACTTTAAATGGGACGCGATCGCAATCAACACTTGAACCCGAGGAATGGGTTGCTCTGGCTTAAATGCCAAACCCGGATAACCGACTAAAAATCCTTTAGAAACAGCGGTTTGAATTGCTTCATAGGCCCAATGACTTTGGGGCACATCCACAAAATTTTTCCGATCTCGAATGGGTTTAGCACTGGAAAACACATTGCAGAGCAAAACGGCAAATTCAGCGCGAGTGACTAAACCTTCTGGTCGAAACGTGCGATCGGGATACCCTTGAACCAGGTTTAATTCTGCTAATTGGGCGATCGCTGCTTTTGACCAATGAGCTTCAATATCAGAAAACATCAGGTTATCGGCGATCGTAAATAACGGTTAGCTTTGACTGGGCGATGATCTGGCAAACTTAAAGACTCAGAAAGGGTTACTACTCTACATTCAACGGTAATCGTAGTTCCCCCATAGCCATAGGCCAAATTCTCAGCAACAAAGGAATCGCGAGGGCTAAATAATTGTAGTAATACCCAAGAATAGGCTATCCACAAGACAAGACCAACGATTAACCCATTAACTTCCATCATTACTCAATATCCTCATGCCCAGATATTTAAAGTTGCTTATCATTCATTATAAGACCTAGGGAACCCTGAAGTTGCTCATTTATTTAACGAAATATTACAAGCGATCTCTTCTCCGGCTCAGTCCATGGAAGTTAAGATAATCTATATATTTCCCCTGGCATTCTTCATCAATTGCTACCTTAGAGATAAATATCCGTTTTCAAAACTTCTCAAATTTCAGGTTTTTAGATATGGTCTTTGACCTTGCCCATCTCCCCTATTGGATCTTTCTCGGTTTAGGAGTTGTCTTATTTTTACTGGTCATTTTTTCTGGAGGTGGAGATAGTGATGGCGATGTAGACATTGACGCTGATGCAGATTGGGATACTGACCTAGATATGGACGTAGAAGCAGACGCTGAAGGTGGTTTTAGCGCTCTGCAAGCATTAGGATGGTTAGGCTTAGGAAAAGCCCCCTTATTGCTATTATTGGCGATTGATTTCAGTCTTTGGGGGCTTCTGGGATGGGTTCTAAACCTACTCTTAGGAATTCCCACCGGACTATTCGGGAATGTGGTTTTAATCGTCTCCTTAATCTTAAGTCTATTCGGGGGAAGTCTAATTTCTCGACCCATTGGCAAACTGTTTGCGGCATTTGGGGAAGATACCCGTAGCGATCGCCTCATCGGATGCATGGGAACTGTCGCTTCACCCACTCTCCCCCAACAGCCCACCACGCAAATTGGCCAAGTGGATGCGATCGATTCAGCTAATAACTTAGTCAGTATTAACGTCCAGCTCCCCCAATGGGCAACCCAAATTCCTCAACGGGGCGATAAAGTCATCATTATCGAATATTCTGAACCTTTTTATCTAGCTATCGTGAAAGATAGTGCAGATGAAACACGCTGGTTAGGCTAACTTGAGTGCCTGTGAATCTTCATGCACACGTTCTGGTTGTGTATGCTCTTCATCCTTGAATAGAACTATCCAATTTTCAGGTATCACCCGATTATGAAACAAACCATTATCGAACAATCCTCCCAACCCCTACTCGCTCAGGTTCCCCTTGTCCAAATGGGATCGGCAGGTATGCTTTTAGCTGGCGGTTCCTTGGGATTTGTCTTTCTATTGATCTTAGGGATTATTGCTTATACAAGTGTTTACAAAATTACCCCTAACAACGAAGCTTTTGTGCGGACTGGGGGCGTTTTCATTAAACAAAAACGAGTCTTTCTCAACGGGGGATGTATTGTCATTCCTGGCTTTCATGAAATCACCCGCGTTCCCTTACGAGAAATTTCTATCGATGTGGAACGCACGGGTAATTTAGCGGTGCGGACTCAAGACTATTTAAGGGCAAACATGCGCGTCACCTTTTATGTGTGTGTTAGTGCTGATAAACAGGATGTCTTAACGGTAGCGGCTCGTTTATCGAAGCAAGGCAATATTTCAGCAACTGATATTAAAGAAGCACTGGAGAAACGTGCAGATGATGCCATTCGTGCCGCTGCCAAAAAGAAAAGTCTAGCTGAAATTGACTCGGATAAATTGGGATTTGCGGATGAAGTTTTAAACCTGATTCAACAGGACTTGAAAAAAGTTGGCTTAACGCTCAACAACATTGCTATTTCTGAGATCGAAGAAAGCGATACCTATGATGAAAATAACTTTTTCGATGCTCAGGGTGTGCGTCTGAGAACAGAAACGATTCAGAAATCGATTCAGCAAAAACGGGAAGTAGAACTGAAGACGAAAGTTCTGATTGAGCAACGGGAACTGGATGCCGAAAAACAATCCTTACGCATTGCGAAGGAGAAAGAAGAAGCCAAGTTAGATCAAAAATTAGAAGTGGAATCGATGACGGCTCAACGGGAACGGGAGATTCAAGAATCGAAAGACCAAGAATTGGCGAAAATTGAACGGAATAAATTGTTGCAAAACAAGTCTGTTGAAGAAGAAAAAATTCAGCAACAGTTAGCAGTACAACAGAGTCAAATTGATGCTAATATTGCTTTGGAAGAGCGCAATAAACAGTTGAATATTGCCCAAGCTCTGCAAAAACAAGAATCTGAAGTTGCCGAAATTAATCGTCAACAAATGGTGGAATCGTCCCAGCTTAAAGCACAGATTGAAATTGCGGCGGCGGAACGGGAATCGAAGATTGCCCAACAGGAAGCGGCGATCGCCATTGTAGAAAAAGAAAGGGAACGGTTAGCTGCCGATGCCGAACGCGCCCAAGCCGAAGCCGCCGTTATTACCGCCCAAGAAATCGAACAAGCGGAACGGGCACAACGGCTAACGGCGATCGAAGCCGAAAAAGAAGCTCAGAAACAACGGATCTCCGAACAAAACGTAGTTGAAATCGATGTTTTCCGTCGTCGCAGACAAGCCGAAATTGCCCGCCAAGCCGCCGAACTCGAAGCTGAATCAATCCGTACCCTAGCCCAAGCCAACCGGGATAGAGCCTTAGCTGAAGCCCAGGGAGAACAAGCCTTAATTGAAGCCAGAAATGCCCTCTCCGATGCCAAACTCTCCGCCCAACTGATCTCGGAAATCTGGCCGGCTCTAGCGCCCCATATTCCTGAAATTGTCAAAGGACTCACGCCCCAACCCGGTATCTTGGGCGATACCCGCATCTATTCTTTCCCTGGAGCCAATGGCAACAACGGCAACGGCATGGGCGATATCAACAAGCTCCTGATGTCCACCAGTGGCTTATCCTTAGTCAATGCCCTGATGGACGAGGGAAAATTGGGGGCACTGCTCCAACAAATTAGCCAAATGGTGCGTAACCCCAATCCTCCAGAAGCCAGCAGCCAAAACTCCCAGCCTAAAACGGAAGTATCCAACCCAGCACCGGCTTCAGAAAAGCCATCAAAGGCGATCGCCCCACCCAAGCGGCAACCCATGAAACCCCCCTCAGCGCCAGATAATCCCACTGCCAGCTAAACCCTATTCAGGGCAGATGAGCTGCCCTGATTTCCTCCCCCCCTTTTTGCCCTTACTCCCCATCTCCCGATTCCCCCACTCCCCACTCCCTATTTTCAAGTGAATTTGATAGGCTAATTAAATCTATTTTGGGAAACGCAAGAGAGACAGTGGATATTCAAATTGGACGGGGAAAAACAGCCCGCAGAGCTTACGGAATCGATGAAATCGCCCTAGTACCCGGTCTTCGGACGCTCGATCCGACTTTGGCCAATACGACCCTAACCTTGGGTGGGATAGAACGGGAAATTCCCATTATTGCCAGTGCCATGGATGGGGTTGTGGATGTAAAAATGGCTGTAGCCTTATCTGAGTTAGGCGCAATGGGAGTCCTAAACTTAGAAGGAATCAATACTCGCTACGACGATCCAAACCCCATCTTAGACAAAATTGCCTCGGTGGGAAAAGACGAATTTGTATCCTTGATGCAACAACTGTATGCCCAACCCATCGATCCAGAACTGATTACCAAACGGGTCAAAGAAATTAAGGATCAAGGGGGTATCGCGGCAGTGAGTGCCACTCCAGTGGGAGCAATTAAATACGGTCAGGTGGCAGCCGAAGCAGGGGCAGACCTGTTCTTTGTCCAAGCAACCGTCGTCTCCACCGATCACCTCTCCCCGGAGTCCGTCGCACCTTTAGACTTGGCACAATTCTGCGAACAGATGCCCATTCCAGTCATGTTAGGCAACTGTGTGACCTATGAGGTGACCTTGAAGTTAATGAGAGCGGGGGCTGCTGGTGTTTTAGTAGGCATTGGGCCAGGAGCTGCCTGTACATCGCGGGGCGTTTTAGGGGTAGGCGTTCCCCAACCGACGGCGATCGCCGATTGTGCAGCGGCACGGGATACCTATTACCAAGAAACGGGTAACTATATCCCCGTAATTGCCGATGGCGGCATCATCACCGGAGGCGATATTTGTAAATGTTTAGCCTGCGGTGCAGATGGAGTCATGATCGGCTCTCCCTTAGCCAGAGCCAAAGAAGCTCCCGGCCGAGGCTATCACTGGGGTATGGCTACCCCCAGCCCTGTATTGCCCAGAGGCACCAGGATTCGGGTTGGCTCTACCGGAACTCTAGAACAAATCCTGCGAGGCCCAGCTCAGTTAGATGACGGAACCCACAACCTACTGGGTGCAATGAAAACCAGCATGGGAACCCTAGGCGCTCAGACCATTCGTGAAATGCAGCAAGTCGAAGTTGTGATCGCCCCCTCCTTACTGACTGAAGGCAAAGTTTATCAGAAAGCCCAACAACTGGGGATGGGCAAATAGCTCCGGTTTTCCTCAACGAAAGAAATCTGAGAACGATTCCTACAATTTGTACAGAATTTGGGGAAAAGTCAAATCTGTTGTTTACAATGGGGTATAGCGGAGACGCATGATGTTTCCGTTCACTCCTCACACCACACTCCGCCTGAACAGTTTGTTCAGGCGGTTTCTTATTTAAACGGAGCGATCGATTACAGGCCTTTGATCATTACTCTAGGAGGAACGCTAAGAGCCGCTTTTAAGCTGCCGGTTATTCTGGCGCTAAATTGTGTTAATATTTCAGAAAGCTAGAGTGCGGTACACCTAGACACCTTTAAGAGTTTAGGTAGACAGCGTAAGGAATAGACCCCTAAACTGGAATATTCCTTAATCACCTCTGACGATGGGGTCGTCTATGTAGACTCGCCAGCGGCTTGCCGAAGGCTAGACTTAAATGTGGAAAGGCTAATCAAAGACCGT
This sequence comes from Roseofilum sp. Guam, assembly GCF_017746735.1. Lineage (NCBI taxonomy): Bacteria > Bacillati > Cyanobacteriota > Cyanophyceae > Desertifilales > Desertifilaceae > Roseofilum > Roseofilum sp. Guam. The sequence continues at coordinate 14,609 of NZ_JAGHZN010000022.1, forward strand.
AAACTGGCTACATCTATTAGTGATGCATGTGGATTGAATACCCTAAAGAATAGGGACATTTACACTTTCCACTTCGCGGACATCAACAGGAGAACCCCCATTCTTAGTGGGTGGGAGAAATCTTGCCAGCTAATGGAAGTTTCTTAAATCAATAATTCCCTTGTTCTGTCTGCCAACAGGTAGAATTTAGACTGGGGAGTTCCAAGATAGAATTCCTGATGTGCAATGTAGGATAAGGATTACCCCTAATGACAGCAGCAGCACCCGTTACAGATACCAGTTTTGATAAGGAAGTGCTTCAAAGCCAAGTTCCAGTTTTAGTTGATTTTTGGGCCCCCTGGTGTGGCCCCTGCCGCATGGTTGCACCTGTGGTGGAAGAAGTAGCCGAACAGTTTGATGGGCAAGTTAAAGTGGTGAAAGTCAACACGGATGAGAATCCGAATACGGCGAGTAAGTATGGTATTCGCAGTATCCCCACTCTGATGATATTCAAAGATGGCCAGCGTGTCGATATGGTGGTTGGTGCGGTTCCTAAAACCACTTTGATTACAACGTTGGAAAAACATCTAGGAAAAAGTGGTGATTCAAATAGCAGTGAGAGTGCCCCTGAAGGTGAGCAAGGATAAGGACTAAGCCCAATACGTCATGGGTGAAATTCGGCAAATGGGCTTTTCTGAGGTGGTATATCTTGCCAAGTGAAAAGCCCCTATGCCGAGATGAATATGTTCTCAGCTCTAAATGCATCTATAGGGTCACCACAAATAAGACCTAAAAGATACGACACAAAGTTTTGATTAGGTTTCTCAAATGAGAAGCCTAGTCTACTCATGCTTACTCCTGTTTACTCACAAACTGTAAATTCCGGATGACTTTATCCTCCTCAGATGCTCACGCTACACTCAAAGCGAATTTATTAGATCTTTTAGCTCAATTGCCACATTTAGAACATGGCAAATGGATAGAACAAGCTCTGATCAGTATCCTAACCGTTGCAGGAGAAGAGATTGACCGCTTAGACTGGAAGATTTTAACCGCTTCTCTACAGGATATGGAAAGAGCCTTTCAAATCTTCTCTACCTATCGCCACGTGCGTAAGATTAGTATTTTTGGCTCTGCTCGTTTACCGGCTCATGCCCCAGAATACCAGATTGCCCTAGAATTTGCCGGGAAAGTTGCCCAACAGGGCTTTATGGTGATGACTGGAGGTGGGGGCGGAATTATGCAAGCGGGGAATGAAGGTGCAGGGTTGGAGCACTCGTTTGGACTTAATATTCAGCTTCCTTTTGAACAGGGATCTAATCCTTTTGTAACTGAAGATAAACTGATTGAGTTTAAGTATTTCTTTACCCGTAAACTATTCTTCTTGCGAGAAACAGATGCGGTAGCCTTATTTCCTGGAGGATTTGGGACACAAGATGAAGCGTTTGAATGTTTAACCCTCTGCCAAACCGGAAAAGCAGGGCCGATGCCTTTAGTATTATTGGATAAACCACGAGGACAGTATTGGTACGGATGGGAGAACTATCTGAGAGATCACCTCTTAAGCCAACGTTTGATTAATGGGGAAGATTTAAGTCTGTATACGATTACAGATAAGGTAGATGTAGCGTGTCAGGCGATCGCCCAATTTTATCGCATTTATCATTCAAGTCGCTATGTGCGCGAGCAATTCGTGATTCGCTTGAATACAGAACTCTCGGATACAGAGGTAGAACAGCTCAATCAAGAGTTTAGTGATATTTTAGTGAGCGGTCAAATCAAAAAAACCAAAGCCTTACCAGAAGAGCGTCTCAATGATGTTCATCACCTACCCCGATTAGTCTTATACTTTAATCAACGGGATCATGGACGGCTTTATCAAATGATTAACCGGATTAACCAAATGGGTCAACCCTCTGAGGAGGAAAATCATCCAGAACGTAAGTAATGAATGGGGAATAGGGAATGAGGACTTACTTGAATTACTTATAAAACCCATTTAGGATCTTTTGAAGATGTCGCCAGCCTCTTGAGCATGAGTCTCACAAAACAAAGATTCACTTTGGCAGTAGCATTCTCTAAAGTTCTCTCAACGTTTTTAACGAGACTTTTACACTTTTCCATCCCAGCATTACTTCTTTTAATAACCCACCGAGCTTTGACTGGCATAAACCCAGATTTTTCTTTTGAGCCTCTGAAAGTTTTTGTCATAACTCAATCTCGATCTTACTCATAATCTCAGGATAGATTTTCTCCAACTCCTCTTTTATTTTTTGGGGATGATATCCAGGGTCGAGGAGTAGGGGGTAAGTCTTTGGGTAACTCACCCCAGTTGCAACCATTCTTGAGTTGCTACAAGATTCCGTCAACCATTTCTCTGTTGTTCCATTTCGGAGGCTTAGTTTTTTTCTTCTTCGGTAGTAGGAGTTCGATAATTTCCCCTTCCGAGTCGGTTAGACTGCTTGAGTACCTCATTTCTCCTCTGACACTATACCCCTGTTCTGTCATTCTCCAAACAAGGGGGTTCCAACCCTAATGCTTTCCTTTGGGCTTCGCAGATAAAACAAGCGATAAAACTCCGTTTCTCTTCGCGATCTCTGGCTATAATGACGCAAAGGAGTCCTAATCTCGGAAAGTTACAGCAATACAATAAGATCCCAAATGGGTTCTATATGTTTTTTGTCACGCCTTATAGCTTCCTCTTCATCTATAGATAATGTTTATGTAATTGTCACGTAACTGGTTTATTGATGGAATGCTATGACAATGTTTCCATGGATAGGTTTTCTCTATTTGTATGACCTATCTTTTGCCCATTCACTTGTGATGGAGTAACCTTGAAAAGGGCACAAATACAAATAGGGCACAGGGTCTGCTTTGCAAGCAGGATATTGGTGGTGGAAAGTCCGCTCTGCTTTTGTTTTCTCTTAATGGAGGTAAGCGGACTCGAACCGCTGACATCCTGCTTGCAAAGCAGGCGCTCTACCAACTGAGCTATACCCCCAAGAGGATTTGGAATGGGTGAAGAGATTGAAATTCACCGCACTCGATCTATTATACACATAAGACTTCATTTGAAAAGAGGTTCAGCTAATTTTTTTTTCTGGGGGGTGACCATGAGCCTTGTCGTAGCTACCTTTTACCAATTTTTTTCCTTTGCCGATTATGCCGAATGGCGATCGCCTCTACACTCGTTATGTGAAGAGCACGGAATCAAAGGAACCATCCTCTTAGCATCTGAAGGCATCAATGCCACGATCGCCGGTTCTCGTTCGGCTGTTGATACCCTCTTAACCTATTTGCGTTCTGATCCTCGATTATGGGATCTTACCCATAAGGAATCTACAGCGCCAGATTATCCCTTCGATCGCCTCAAAGTGCGCCTCAAACAAGAAATTGTCACCCTCGGTCAACCAGACGTTAATCCCAATGAGCAAGTGGGAACCTATGTCAGTCCCCAGGAATGGAACCAACTAATCGGCGATCCAGAAGTCACTCTCATTGACACCCGAAATGACTATGAAGTACAAATCGGTTCCTTCCGGGGGGCACAAAATCCCCATACTCACTCTTTTCGCAACTTCCCCGACTATGTGAAAACCCATCTTGATCCCCAAAAGCATCCCAAAGTAGCTATGTTCTGTACTGGGGGCATTCGCTGCGAAAAAGCAACGGCCTTTATGCTCAAACAGGGCTTTCAGGAAGTCTACCACCTGCAAGGCGGAATTCTGAAGTATCTTGAAGAAGTCCCCGAACCCGACAGTTTGTGGGAAGGGGAATGTTTTGTCTTTGACCAGCGGATCGCGATCAAAACCGGCTTAGTTGCTGGCAGTTATGATCTCTGTGTTGCTTGTGGTTATCCCATTTCTGAGGAAGATAAGGCTTCACCAGACTATGAAGAAGGAATTTGCTGTCCCCATTGCAGCGATCGCCTTACCCCTGAAAAACGGGCCCGCCAACAAGCTAAATACCAGCAAAGCAAACTTAAGAAAACAAAGGATAACAAATAAACAGCACCCATCCTCCAACAAAAAAGATCCCAAATAGCCAGAGCAAAAATGTCAGAGACCCTTTAACCTCCAGCGATCCCAATATGGGAGTCGCGGAGATTAGCAGTAGAATGAAAAAAGCGCCAAATAATAGCCATACAGAAGAACTATTCAAACCTATCATCATGTACTCCATAACCTAGTCAGATACTTTTATCCTAGGTTACAGTTAACACAGAAGGAAGCATTTTTAAGGTTTGCTTCTTAATTGAGTCGCCGTCATCGAGAAGGCTAGTGATCCCGTCACAAACTAGATAAACAATTCTAAGCCGAGTTTTCTACATTTTGGAAAAAATCTTCTAACAGAATTCTAATTTCCTCAATTGCAAAATCGTCTAATAAATCTGAAGTATAACGAACAAAAGACTGATACTCTTTGTCGAGTTTTGCTAAACGTTTCACCTCATTTTCCATATCCTCAATATCACCAATTCGCGCTGATTGATAGAGTTTTTTGAGTTCAGACTTTGGAGGGAATATCATTGGAAATAAATTACTTTTTTTGCTGTTTTCTGCTTGATCTATGGGATAATCCAGATGATCTAAGTCTGGACTATCAGTATACATCCAGGTCAAATTCAAGTGTTTTTTCAAACTGGCTAGTAAAATCTCTGTATCAATGGGTTTAGGAATGAAATCATTACAATTAATCCCTGGACTGTTTTCTGTATCTAAACCTGAAATGCTAGCACTTGATATAATGATTGGAATATGTTTCAACTCATTTAGATGTCGTAGAATTTGAGTCAGTTCTAAGCCATCCATCACCGGCATGAAAATATCAGTAATAACTAAATCCGGCTTTACTCTTTTAGCTTCTTTGAGTCCTTCTTTACCATCAGTTGCTTGTACAACCTCAAACCCTAGAGAGTTGAGCAAATTAACAATCAAAGAACGATGTTCCCAACGGTCATCAATAACTAAAATAGTTTTCTTTTTACCTAAATATCCAGTAATAGTATGGTCTTGAATTGGAAATTCTGCCAATATTGTCTCTTGAGCTAATAAACACTCAATCTCAAAGAAGAAGCAACTTCCTTGGTTAGCAATACTAGAAACTTGTAACTCTCCCCCCATCAATTGAACGATATTTTGACTAATGGCCAATCCTAAACCTGTGCCTTCAGACATCCGAGCTTTGTCCCCTACTTGTTCAAAGGGAGAAAATATTTTTTCCATTTGTTCTGAGGGAATGCCAATGCCGGTATCTTTTACCTCAAAGCGAATTATTGCATAATTCTGATTCTCTCTAGAACTCAGATCAATACAGGTTACCTCAAAAGTTATTTCTCCAGTATCTGTAAACTTAATTGCGTTCCCAATTAAGTTAATTAAAACTTGCCGCAACCGTTTTTGATCAATGACAATCGCCTTGGGTAAATCAAAAGAATAAATACTTTTAAAATCCAAACCTTTTTGATGCGCTTTTATTTTGCAAATTGAAGTTATGCCATCTAGAAAGTAGCTTAAAGCTAAGGATTGTTCATACAATTCAATTTTTCTCGATTCAATCTTAGCCATGTCGAGAATATCATTAATCAGGCTAAGTAAATGAGAGCCACATTCATGAATTACGTCTACTCCTTTGCGATCTTCTCCCTCCAAAGTTTTCGAGCGTTTTAAGATTTGGGTATAGCCCAAAATTCCATTGAGGGGAGTGCGAAGTTCATGACTCATACTGGACAAAAATTCTGTTTTTGCTTGGTTGGCACTATCAGCCGCTTGCTTTGCTTGTTTCAAGGCTAGTTCAATTTCTTTGCGATCGCTAATATTTTGCAGCGTTCCTTTAACCTTAATTCCTCGATCGTCCACTTGAAAAGGTTGACCAATGATACGAACCCAAATCAAATGACCTGAATGACACATCAAAGGCAGTTCTAAATCAAAGTCAGTTAAGTGAACAATCGCTTTATCAATTGCTTCTCTGAGTTTATTTTTATACCTGTTTTCAAAAAAGGATAACATCCCCTCTAAAGTTGGTACATACTCAGGTTCAAGTTGGTGAATCTGGTAAACTTCCTGAGTCCAAATCAACTCTTGAGTCTGAGGGTCGAATTCCCATCCCCCTAACTGACCAATTTTTTGGGTTTCATTGAGTAGAGCTTCACTTTTGCGAATGGTAACTGTTTGTTCTACTACTTGTTGTTCTAAATTATTAACTAAAGCTTGCAGTTGGCTTGCCATTTCATTAAATCCTTCTGCCAATTCTCCTAGTTCATCTTCGGATTCTATCGGTAAGCGATGGTCAAGAGAACCTTGTTTAAGCTGATTGACTCCTTGAGTCAGTTGGATTATTTTTTCTGTGATTCCTTTTTGGAATAATTGGGCAATGATCGTGACAAACAGTAATCCAAGCAGGACAGAAAAAGACAAGATATAGTAAATCAACTCACTCGCCTCATCAACTTTTTTTTCTGCCTTTAAGACCTCTTGATTGGTTAATTCAATAAGTTGACCAGAAATTCGATCTATATTTTTTGCTTGTAAGTCAAAATCACTGAATTTGGCTTGAATTTCACTGTCCACTTTTAAGATCTCTTCTGCTGTATTCTTATAGGATGCAAGAATATTTAACAGAGTCTTTTTTTGTTGCTGGTTTATTGTTGAATCTTCTAGTATCTTTTTCTCTAATTCTAGTAAGATTTTAAAAGTAGAGCGCATATGGCGGCGCTGCCGAGTAATCAAATACTCTTTTTGTGCCAGACGTAAAGCTTGATATTGTTCTCTCCACTGGATGTCTAGAGACTCAATGGCCTGTTTTCCCTCGTGACCTAAATGATCTAATTGGTCTTTGAGTCCTTTTCCCTCTTCCGCTAGTCGTGTAACCAATTCAACCGCTTCCATAAAAGTTGTTTCATAATGTTCGGCTGAGGCAACAAACAAATTGATATCCACATCTGTTTCTTTAAGGGAATTACTAACTTGTGGTTGCTCAATCAGTTTTTTGAACTCGGTCATTAAGCGAATGACTTCATTAATATTATCTACAGCTTCTTGGGCATAAATTTCTTTAGCCTGATTAAAACCAATTTCTGAATAGCGCAAGAAAAAATCTCTTTGATGGGTACGAGCAGCTTGCAAATGGCGATCCATCTCTAGAACTAATCTCTGAAGTTCTACACTTGTATAAATGTCTTGTGCCGCTTTATCTTGAACAACTTTAAATGCAATATAACTATTGACTGAAACCAAAAGAATAAAGCCAAATAATCCACCAAAACCGGTGGATAGTTTAGTGGTAATACTTAAGCGATTCCACCAGTGTTGGAGCTTTCTAAGTTGAGTGAAAATCACCGGTTTCATAGAATAGTTGGATCGAAACAATCAACAGTAACAAACTTAGCATTGCAATTTCGTAGTTCTTGATGGACAATTTGGAGTCTGCCATTGGGCGATCGCACCGCCACAGAGGAAAGTACCTCCAGCACCATATTAGCTGTATCGTCGGCAAAACTGTAATTAGGAGGTTCTGGAGAGTAACCATATTCACCTTCATAGGCATTTTCTACTGTCCTTAAACCTTCTGTTTGTGGCCAAGCAAAGCCCACTAATGAGTTTAAAGTCGGCTTCATGTTGCGATCGCCCTTATTGACTGCTCCACTCAAAACAACCTCACCCTCCAATTGTGCAAAGGTCTCTTCACAAGAGAGACTTAATCTCTGGGTAAATGCATCCCCATCCTTGACCGTTGCCGCCCATTTTACGCCTAGCTCTTCAATGGCAAATTTAGCAGCGACTTCCCCCACTTTAGTCCCATTATAGTACTGTGCGGAAATAACCTACATACCAATGACTGGCAGATCCAGAACCCATGGGAGTTAATAAAGGGACGGTATTGCCTCTCGCTAGCTCAATGGGTTCATTGGGGCTAAAGGTAACATACCCTAAATGATCGCTACATTCAGGAAGCCTTGATGAACACGATGACCATCGTAGGATAGCCAAGAGCATCAACCCAGAACGAATCATCCATTCATTTTTCTATATCATGTCTGAGACTGCCTATTTTAAGAATCGCGCTATGCTTCTTTTAAGATGGTACGTCGTTTATGATCCTTGATTAGTTTTCCTGTATGATGCCCGATCCGATTGCGTCGTCTTCCGCTTCCCTATCTCCTAGTTCTCAAGGTAAGCCTCGCCATTCCCTAGAGCAACCGCCCTCAACTTTAGAGCCTTCAGAGTTTAATCCAGAGCGGTGGTCGAGTAAACCATCGCCATCTGGGGATTGGATTATGGTAGTGCCGATCGCTGTCATGTTTGTGGGATTATCGCTTCATAATTTCTGGATAGGCTTTTCTGGGGCAGCCGTTGCCTTTGCGCTCTCCTTGCGATTAGTTTGGCCGACATTAACTCGAACGCTCAAAGATCTGACTGCCCAACAGCGATCACAACTTATCGGATTTACCGGTTTATTTATTTCCCTAGCTGGACTCCTCAATTATTTAGGACTGTATCGCGCTATCAGTAACTGGCTCAATCAAGTCAAATGGGATGAATTTGGGTCTTGGGCTGAATGGGTGGGTGCTGTGGGACAAATTATGATCGCCATTTTGGCCGTTTATATTTCTTGGCGACAATATGTGATTTCCAAGGATTTAACCATTCAGCAAAATACCATTACTCAACAGCAAACCATTGATGCTTTTTTTCAGGGCATCTCTGAACTGGCATTAGATGATGAGGGGATGTTAGAAGATTGGCCTCAAGAGCGCTGTTTTGCTGAAGGCCGAACTGCTGCTATTCTCAGCAGTGTCAATGCTGCCGGGAAAGCCAAGGTCATTCGGTTTTTATCCCAATCTAATTTACTCACGCCCTTGCGCCGGGATTATCATTTGGGGCGACCGATTTTTGATGGACGAGGAGGATATCAGGAAGACCGGCTTAATGGGATTCGAGTGATTAATTTGGGAGTGATGTTAGCTGGTGTAAATTTAGCTCGTACAGACCTGCGATGGACGGATTTAAGTGAGGCCTATTTAGTCCGCACGGATTTAAGAAATGCGGATTTAACTAAGGCGAATTTATCTCGAACTGTACTGTATCAAGCGAATTTAGCGGGCGCTGACTTAAGAGGGACACAGTTCTTTTATGGATCGGCACAAACAGCTACCCCCCGCGATCGCCAACATCCACCCAATTACAAAACCGGACAATATACCGGTGCAGTGGTCGAAAATGCTGATTTTTCTGGCGTTCAGGAACTCTCAGAAGAACAACGCTATTACTGCTGTTCTTGGTGTGGAGAAGCCTCGCGACAAACGATTCCCGGAGGGTGTGAGGGGATTACGAATTTGTTAGGCCGGTGACCATCGATCTGTGGCGATCGCCTTTTCTCAAATACTATAAACTAGGAAAAGCAGATTTTGCAGATTATTTAATTGCTGCGATCGCTCGTCAAGCAGGTTGTACAGAAACCCTGAGTTTCGATCGCAAGCTGACCAGGAAAAAAGGGTTTCGTTATCTAGAGTAGCAAACGAAAAATTTTTGAAAAATCAATCTTGCATCCTGTAATTCACTCCCCCCATTCCCCTATCTCCCTATCCCCCTATCTGCCGTGAGAGAAAGGGCTGGGGGATAAGGGAAACTAGCCCGGAGGCCAGTCCAGAGCGCGTCCTCCGAGAATATGGATGTGCAGATGATCGACGGTTTGACCTCCGTCTACTCCGTTATTAATCACGACTCGATATCCATTGTTACTCAGTCCCGCTTGCTCGGCTACTTGTTTAACCTTGAGTAACAAATGACCCATCAAGGCATGATCTTGGGATTCAGCATCGGCTAATTTGGGAATCACCTTTTTGGGAATCACCAGAATGTGAACGGGAGCTTGGGGAACAATATCATTAAATGCCAGACAAAGGTCATCTTCATAGACAATATCTGCTGGAATTTCCTTACGGATAATCTTACTAAAAATAGTTTCGCTCATGGTATCGAAGGGCGATAAGTTGAATTGCTCTCATCATACAGCGCTTCGCGCTCCCCCTCGCGTAGTCTAGAAACCCGGTTTCTTAACCCCCCGCGTTAATCCAGGTTGTATAATTAAACCAAAAGTGCGATTCACTGAAAACCCAAACGCTCATCCGACAGATTCACCATGGTTGCCTTGTCTCCAGAACTGAAAACCCGACTCTCTTCTCCTCTGAAAATTGGCACAGTAGAAGTCAACTCTAGGGTCTTACAATCGCCCCTATCTGGGGTGACGGATTTGGTCTTTCGTCGCCTGGTGCGTCGTTATGCGCCCAGTTCCATGATGTATACGGAAATGGTGAACGCTACGGGATTACACTATGTGCGCGAGTTACCGAAACTGATGGAAGTAGACCCGAATGAGCGCCCCATTAGTATTCAACTCTTTGACTGTCGCCCCGATTTTTTGGCCGAAGCGGCACGAATGGCCGTGGACGAAGGAGCGGATACAGTAGATATTAATATGGGCTGTCCGGTCAATAAGATTACGAAAAATGGGGGTGGTTCGTCTTTATTGCGCGAGCCGGAAGTGGCGGAGGCGATTGTGCGAGAAGTGGCTCAAGCGGTTGAGGTTCCGGTAACCGTGAAGACGCGCATTGGCTGGTCAAATCAAGAAATTAATATCCTGGAGTTTGCGCAACGGATGCAGGATGCGGGGGCAAAAATGTTGACGCTCCACGGTCGGACTCGCGCCCAGGGGTATAATGGGCCGGCCCGTTGGGAATGGATCGCGAAGGTTAAGGAGATTTTGTCCATCCCAGTTATTGGCAATGGGGATATTTTCTCTGTGGAAGCGGCAGTACGCTGTTTGGAGGAAACCAAAGCAGATGGGGTGATGTGTTCGCGAGGGACGTTGGGGTATCCGTTTTTGGTAGGAGAAATTGATTATTTCTTGAAGACGGGAGAAAAATTGCCCGAACCAACGCCGATCGCCCGTTTAGAATGTGCCAAGGAGCATTTACGAGCCTTGTACGAGTATAAGGGCGATCGCGGCATTCGTCAGGCCCGCAAGCATATGACTTGGTACGCGAAGGAGTTCTATGGTGCGGGAGAACTGCGCGGTAAGTTAGCGCGGATTGAATCTGTGGAAGACGGGGTAACCTTATTAGAAGGGGCGATCGCCAAACTGATGGAATTAGACCTCGATCCTGCTCCTGTACCCGTGGGTTAGTTTTCCCCAGTTTCCGGGAGATAGCCCGCAGTTGGGTGTATGGTCAAGAATGGCATTTAGACAGGAATGTGGTTATGAAAGCGCTAAAAATGGTGGCTTTAGTCGGAGGAGTGGCGATCTCTACCGTAACCGGAGCAATGGTTGCCACCAACCCCAAATCCTCCAACTATGAAGAGTTTGCCTCCCAACAGTTAGTCGAATACCTCCAAGAAAACGTTTGCGACAAAGCCGATCAAAGCTTTGGCAACATCCTGCAAGAATCTTGCGATAACTTCCTCCAAGAAGCTCGACCCCAACTGCAAACCATCATTGCCCAACGCACCGAGCGTCAAGACTATATACTGTTTAGTGTCTATCGAACTAATCTATCAATTGCCGCCTTTCTGCCTGCTTACGAATTTGAAACCCTAGGAGTTTTTTCCCATTTCCATATCTTGAAGGCAGAAGAAAGATCCGCCCAATAACGTCACTTTCGTTGTCAGGATATCCCCATGAGTTACTGTGTTAACCCCGAGTGCAAATCCCCCCAAAATCCCGATAACACTAAATTTTGCTCCAGTTGTGGCACTTCCCTCTATCTCCGACAACGCTATCGGCCGATTAGTCAACTGGGTCAAGGGGGATTTGGTAAAACCTTTATTGCTATTGACGAAGATATTCCGTCCCAACCTCTCCGAGTCGTCAAACAACTCTATCTCAAGGGGTTTAGCGATCAGGTCGTTCATAAAGCTCAACGGTTATTTCGTCAAGAAGCTGTTCGTTTAGATGAGCTAGGAAAACACAATCAAATTCCCGATTTACTCGCCAATTTTGAACAAGATCAACAGCTTTATTTAGTGCAAGAATTTGTAGACGGCCCAACCCTCACTCAGGAATTGCAACAAAAAGGGGGTTATGAACCCGAAGAAATTGAACAACTGCTGCGAGATCTTTTACCCGTTTTACAGTTTGTTCATGATAATCAGGTCATTCATCGGGATATTAAACCTCAAAATATCATCCGCCGCAAAAAGGATAATCTACCCGTATTAATTGATTTTGGCGTATCGAAATGGGTTTCACAAACCACCTTAAACCAAACCGGAACGATCGTTGGTAGTGCAGAATATATGCCCTTAGAACAGTTGCGAGGGAAAGTTTTTCCAGCCAGTGATTTATATAGCTTAGGAGCCACTTGTCTCCATTTGTTAACCGGACTACCTCCCTTAGAACTCTATGATATTGCGAATGAAAAATGGGTATGGCGAGACTATTTACTTCCAGAAAAACGGGTGAATTTAACATTAGCCCAAACCCTCGATCGCATGGTTGCCCGGAATTTAAAACAACGCTTTCAATCAGCCTCAGAAGTACTATCTGTATTATCAGTTTCTCCTGGTTCCTTCACCTCTATAGCAGCTTCCAAATCCCAAAAACCTAAATCTCAAAAACCGAAACCTCTCACTTCCCGTCCCTCTTCAAGTCGCACCGCTATCAGTAACCAACCCACAGAAATCACCCCTAAAGCATTTAACCCCCTTCATATGGTTAAAACTTGGGTTTTTGGCTCCTCCGAACTCCCCGTAGAATTGAAGTCTGCTGTGGGCGTTGATTATACAAAATTGCAAAATCTACTGCAAATGAAGCGCTGGAAAGCAGCCGATCAAGAGACCTGGAATTGTCTTCATAAAGCATCGGGTAAACCGATCAGCTCTTTTTTAGATCCCCGTAATATAACGGATATTCCTTGTGAAGATTTTCAGACTGTCGATCGACTGTGGGTTGAGGCCAGTGAGGGACGCTTTGGGTTTACGCTTCAGTTTCAGGTCTATCAACAAGCAGGAGAAGAGTATTTCCCGTTTTGCCAAGCCCTGAAGTGGCCCTTGCGGCCCAGTGGCAATACGGAGGACTATATTCAGTATAAAAGTATTGCTCCCGTCGCTCACCTTCCCTCTCCCGCTCGCTTCAAAGGATCGGATTGGTCAAAGCATGTAGAGGCGATCGTTTCTAAGTGTATTATTTGTGGATTGGTTTAGAGTTTTTGAGTTTTCTGTTATATTTTCTTAAGGAATATATAAGGATACTTAGGATATCTTTTATTGCCTTTCACCTCTTGCCTGTTGCCGGTTGCCGGTTGCCTTATTATATATAAAAAAACAATAAAGATGGTAGCATTAAAGCCTCCTCGACCTCAAATTTTAATTATTGATGATTCCATGAACAACCTGCATGTTCTGTGCAGCGCCCTCAAACAAGCAGGCTATAAAGCTCGTGGTGTCAAAAATAGTAAGATGGCTCTGATTAGTATTCAAGCTGCTCCTCCGGATCTAATCTTACTTGATATTAGAATGCCCGATCTTAATGGCTACCAAGTCTGTCAACGGTTAAAAGAAAACCCAAGAATGTCTCATATTCCCGTAATTTTCATTAGTGCCTTGGATGATCCTATTGACTTAATCCGAGCCTTTGAAGTCGGAGGATGTGACTATATTACCAAACCCTTTCAGATTGAAGAAGTTTTGGTCAGAATCAAGCACCAATTAAGAATTCAGACTTTAGAAAAACAACTCCTCGATCAAAATCACCAATTACAATACGAAATCGAACAGCAGGAAAAAACTCAAAAGGCACTCCAGGAGTCAGAAGAAAAATTTTCTAAAGCTTTTTTACTCAGTCCTTATCCCATGGCGATCGCCGCATATCCTGATGGAGAATTCATCGATCTCAATCAAGCTTTTCTAGATATTACGGGATATTCTAAAGCAGAAACTATCGGTAAAACTCCGATAGAGATGAATTTGTGTACTAATTCTAACCAAGGAGATCTGCTCTTAGAAGAACTCAAGCGATCGCAGCGCCTCCAAAACTACGAACTCCAAGTTTTAACCAAAACCTCAGAAGTACGCACGGTTCTCCTTTCAGCCGAATTACTTAACTTACAAGCTAAATTTTATATCTTGTGTCTATTTAATGATATTACTGAACGCAAAAAAATAGAAATCGAACACAACCAAGTATTAACGGAGTTAAAGGAGAAAATCAAACTCGAAAGAGCCACCCGTCAAATCCTTGAACGGATGCGCAGTACCCTAGATATGGAACAAGTGTTCTACACCATCACCGAGGATATCCGCCAAACCCTACAGTGCGATCGCGTGGGTATATTTCGCTTTAATCCGGACTGGAGTGGCCAATTTGTGGCCGAATCTGTGGGCAAAGGTTGGGTATCCGTAATGGCTAACTCCTTTGTCTCTCTAGAGAGCGATCGCTGTTTCGTCAATCTCTATACCCCAGACCCTCCGATCATCACCGATACCCACTTCCAAAACAACCGCAGCGGACGCTACAAATACCCAACAACCTATTTCTGCGTTCCCGACATCGAACAAGCAGGATTCAACGACTGCTATCTCGATCTCCTGCACCAATTCCAAGCAACAGCCTATCTGACTGTTCCCCTATTCACCGAAACCGAATTTTGGGGACTCCTAGCCTGTTATCAAAACTCTAGTCCCCGCTTCTGGACAGACAGTGAAATTCATTTTGTGGTCGAAATTGGCGAACAACTTGGCATCACTTTGCAACAAGCCAAAGTCCTCGAAACTGCCCAACGACAATCCCAAGAACTAGCCCAGGCCAAAGATCTCGCCGAAGGAGCCAACCAAGCAAAAAGTGAATTCTTAGCCAAAATGACCCATGAACTGCGAACTCCCCTCAACGGTATTTTAGGCTTTACCCAAATTCTGCAACAAGATACAAACCTCAGTCATGGAGTTCAAGACTACTTAAGCATTATTCACCAAAGTGGCGAACATCTATTGCACTTAATTAACGATGTTTTAGATATGTCCAAACTTGAATCTGGGCGCATCAAACTCTATCCCCAACCCTTCGATTTCTACCAATTTCTCGACTCCCTAAGCCGTCTCATCCGAACTCGAGCCACAACCAAAGGACTGACTTTTCAATTAATTCAGGAAGAGAATATCCCCAAAACCATCCAAACCGATGAACATAAACTTCGCCAAGTCCTGATTAATTTACTCGATAATAGTATTAAATTCACTCCTTCAGGCATTATTACCCTCCGGATTTCTTGCCCTTCCTATTTATGCTTCGAGGTAGAAGATACAGGGATTGGCATGTCTTCAGAATTCTTATCCACCCTATTTAATCCATTTTCTAACCCCCCGTCCCAAGACGGAACCGGGTTAGGTCTGGCCCTGAGTCAAAGATTAGTCAATTTAATGGGAGGACAAATTAAAGTCAAAAGCCAAGTGAACCAGGGGTCTCGGTTTAGCTTTCAAATTCCTTTTATTCTGGACAAAAGTATTCATCCTAATGAGGAGAGTAGCCCTTCCCCAGTCATTGGACTCGCCCCGAATCAACCGAACTATCGTATATTAGTAATTGAAGATCACTGGGCCAGCCGACAATACTTGGTGAATCTACTACAATCCGTTGGATTTCAAGTCCGCGAAGTCACTCAAACTGAAGAAGCCATAATTCTATGTAAAAACTGGTTACCCGATTTAATTTTGATGGATATCCAACTCTCGGCAATCTCTAGTCATACCCTCACTGAGACCATTCGAGCCACACCCAAAGGCAAAGAAACCGTGCTAATTGCTCTGATCCCTGAATTGGTCTCAGATCAACTCGGAGATCTTAGAGCAGATGGGTGGGATGACTACATGAAGCAACCCTTTCAAGAAGAAGTCGTGTGGCAAAAAATTGCCCAGCATTTAGGAGTTCATTATCAATATGCTAACTCATTGGACTCTACCTATCTGACTCCAGAATTGACGGAATTTTCTAGTGTAGATTGGATAAAGTCTAACCCCGATCCAACGATTGAGAAGGATTCAGACCACTTAAAAGAACGGTTAACACAAATGTCTCCAGATTGGATCGATCGGTTATTCCAAGCGGCTCGTAAGGGGTCGGATTCAGAAATTCTTGATTTAATTCAATTCATTCCTTCTGAACACCAAAGTTTAGCTGATAGATTAGAAAACTGGTCGAATAACTTTCAATTTGATCGAATCCTAGGTCTGGTAAAAAATGTTGCCCATTCCCAAGAAATACTATGAATATGAACTCTCAACTGATCAATTATGCAGAAATTTTAGTTGTTGATGATAACGTCGTCAATGTGCGCTTATTATCAGATATTTTAAGTGGTATGGGCTATGAAGTTCGCAAAGCATTGAGTGGAAAAGCAGCGATTGACTCCATTTATAGTTGTTTGCCTGACTTGATTTTATTAGATATTAGAATGCCAGAAATGGATGGATATCAAGTATGTGAAGCCTTAAAAAGCGATCCTAAAACCTATGATATACCCATTATTTTTATTAGTGCTTCAGATGATACGTGGGATAAGGTGAAGGCATTCCAGTTAGGAGGGGCAGACTATATTACGAAACCATTTAAGAATGCTGAAGTTTTGGCTAGAGTGAAAAACCATTTACACATTCGTTCTCTGCAACAGCAACTGATTGAAAATAATGAGAAATTGACTCAAGCCAATCACGAACTAGAGAAATTTACTTCTGTAGTCTCCCATGATTTACAGCAACCGATGCAAAGTATCTTAGGATTTGCTCGCATTCTGGAGTTTACGTTAAAAGATAAATTAGAACCCGAAGAATATACTCATTTACAAAGTATTATTAGTGCGGGCGACCGCATGAAACGATTAATCCAGGATTTATTGATCTATGCCAAAATGGGACAAGAGCAGATCGCTTTAGAACCGGTTGATTGTAATGAAATTATTGGGCAAGTGAAAGAAAACTTAGCCAGTGCGATCGCCGAACGAAATGTGAATCTTATTTGTTCTTCATTGCCCACGGTGCAAGGGAATGAACTTCAGCTTGTTCAACTGTTTCAAAATTTAATTAACAATGCGATTAAATTTACAGCTCCAGATCGACAACCAGAAATTCAAATCAAAGTGGTCATTCGGAAAAACAAATGCTTAATTAGTATCAAAGATAATGGTATTGGTATCCCCCCAGACAAAACCGGAGAAGTTTTTCAAGTCTTTAAGCGCTTTCATGACTCCAAAAAATATAGTGGTCATGGCATTGGGCTAGCTACATGCCGCAAAATTGCTGAGAACCACGGCGGTAAAATTTGGTTTAAATCAGAAGTTGATGTGGGAACATCCTTTTATTTCACTCTCCTAATGTCTGGTGCTGAAGAAGAGATTCAGGAAGTAATGGAGTGATTAGGTCTAATAAACTCTCAAAATCAAACCCATTCAATTTCTGCTCAATGAATTGTATGAGTTCAGCTCGATCGCCTGGCAAATCTTCAATTAGCTCTAGAATCCTTTGATCGTCCAAGGTAATGGTGGCATGGTATATGTCTTCGAGCCATAGCTCTGGCATCGTCAAAAATATGCTAACATCAACCGTTTCCGCATGGATTGGCTCTGAGAAAATACTGATTCTTAATGGATCTTCATAGGTATACTCTAAGGATAAAAATTCAGCAATAGTCGTCAAAAGAATAGACTCTTCAAGGGGTTTATAGAGTATGCGATCGTAACTGATTTGAGCGTTTAACTGGTCTTCATCCTCAAAGACCATGGCTGTGATCGCGATAATCGGTATAGACTTTTCCTGAGTGATAGCACAAATTTGTTCAATAGTTGGATATCCATTCTGATAGGGCATTCGCAAATCCATCAAAATCAGATCTGGATTAAAATGGTGCCATTGGGCGATCGCCTCTTTGCCATTGGCTACCCCCTCAACCACAAATCCTACTATTTCCAGCAACGTAACCAACCATTGGCGATCCTCTGAGTAATCGTCAATCACTAAAATGCGATAAGACGGTTGATCCGGTGCTAAACCCTTTACCCGTGGATGGTCTTGATGTCCTTGGTTCTTGAGTAAACACTCTGGTTCTACCGGAATCTGAAACTTAAAAATACTACCTCGATCGACGACACTCGATACGCTTAACTTACCCCCCAATAACTCCACAAACTTATGGCTAATCGATAGGCCTAAACCGGTTCCCTGTTGGGAGGCTAACCCTGTTGAAGTCTGCTGAAAGGGTTGAAACAGTAACTCAATTTCCTCTGGGGGAATTCCTGGGCCAGTATCTTCTACTTCAAAAGCTAATAAATGCTGTTCTTCCCGCTGTTCAATATAACCCACCCGTAAAATAACTTGTCCACGAGTGGTAAATTTAATCGCATTACCGAGCAAATTAATCAAAATTTGCCGTAACTTCCCTTCATCTGTTTCCAAGCATTCGGGCAATCGAGTTATCTTTTGCACTTCAAAATGGAGCTGTTTTTCTGCTGCTTTCAGATTTAACATCTGATAGAGACTCTCGAGGAAAACTTGTATATTAATCGAGGTAGGATTGACCTCGATATAACCCGCTTCAACCTTGGATAAATCTAAAATATTATTAATTAGCCCTAATAAATGTTCTCCACTGTGATAAATGATGTTGAGATAATTTTCGTGTTCGTCAGAGAAATAAGCATCTCGCAGGAGAACCTGAGTAAATCCTAAAATGGAATTCAGGGGGGTTCTTAATTCATGACTCATATTGGCTAAAAATCGACTTTTGGCACGGCTGGCAGATTCCGCCTGTTCTAGAGCCAGATCCCGTTCTAATTCTACCTGCTTGCGTTCGGTAATATCACGGGCAATCAAAATAACTTGATCCTCTAACATAGGAGATAAGGTCGCCGAAAACCAAACCTTGGAGTCTTCAAGATCGAGAGCATAATCTAAAGTAAGGGTAATTTGATCGGTTACCACCTGTTGTAACTGCTGACAGAGTGTTTCTCGTTGCTCTCCATAAATAATCTGATTAATGGTTTCCGAAATGAGTTCGACTCCCTCTCCCAAAGCCGGAGCCGTGGGACTCATTTTAATGGTTTCCCCCACTTGATCCAGGACTAAGACAATATCTCCCATCGCTCCAAATACAGAGCGCATTTCCATTTCTGAAGTCTGGATTTTTTGTTCTAAAAGCCTGCGATCGCTAATATCGAGGAGAATGCCAAATAATCCCCTCACCTTACTATCCATCCCTAAAATCGGTTGCACTCGCAGCTCACAATAGCGCAGTTGTCCATCGCCACTATAGAGAGCTAATTCCCATTCTTGGGCCCTTCCTGTGGCGATCGCCTCTTGGATACGCTGGTGAAACTCCCGGCGATCTTGGGCAGGGAGCTTTTTCAACACTTGTGCATAGGTCAACCGTTGGGGATCAATCCCTAAAATACGATAGGTTTCCTGCGATCCTCGAATTTCCTGACTGAGGCGAATCTCTTCCTGACGCTCCCATTCCCAACTGCCAAAGTGGGCAATCCGCTGTACTTCTAATAAGGATGAATTTCCGGAGAGCAAATACTCTGAAGAAGTAGATGGGGAGAGAGGTTGTTGCCATAGATAACATTCTGGACAGGGTAGGAGATAGGCAGATTTTTCCCTTAATTGATCTCTTAGCTGATGCTGATGCAGTTGCCCTTCAATCGCACTGACAAGATCCATGGGTTGACTGGAAGAGAGAAAGCTTACTCCCTGAAGAACTAATCTTTTGACGGTTGCTAAATCGACTGAATCGTTGGTTAACACCAGTAAAGGAATACCATGAGTTTTTGGATCGGATTTGAGGCTTTGGTAAACCGGTTGCCAATAATGGGCAGAATGGGATTGAATTAAGACTAAATTCGGTAGAAAGTCTGAGGGGATACGATCTTCCCAATTCGGGAAAATTTGAACGTCATACCCAAGTTGAACTAACTGGTTTTGTATAATTTCTCCTTGGCTAGGATAACGGGTAATGAGAGCCAGGCGATCGCCGCTCGAGATCTCAGCCCTTTGAGTATCCCTACTATGGGTTCTATCCGTCAGATCGTCTCTCATGGCGAGAATGTCCTTGGCATCAACAGAGCTGTAGATGAGGATTGAAACTCAGCTTCAGTCATCTTTGAGTTACTGAAGTAGTCTATCAAGAATATCTATTCGCTGTATAAGAATCAAGCTCGGATCAGAGGAGTGAGATAATCAGATAATATGTAAAAATTCAAGTCAAATCCTGAATCCGACCCCTGGGGTAACTGGTTCAGTCGATTGGAGATCGCTTCAGGGATAGCCGTTGAACACTTGAGGGATTCCCATTGTGCGATCGTGAGCCTCTTCTTTGTGGTGTGTAACAACTATTGTCCAGTTCCCCTGGTTATTTCCTCTTTCCACGCTCCAAAGCACGAATAAGCCATAACTATGAGAATTTTAATCACCGAAGATGACCCCATTTTAGCACCCATGCTCAAGAAAGCCTTAACGCACCAACATCATGTAGTTGATATTGCTCATGATGGGGAAATTGGCTGGGAATATGCTGATACTCTCACCTACGATTTAATTTTATTAGATATCGATCTCCCCAAACTAGATGGATTAAATTTATGTTATCGTTTGCGACAAGAAGGATATCAAGGTGCAATTATCTTATTAACTGCCAAACATGAGAGTACCTATAAAGTCAAAGGTCTAGATGCTGGAGCCGATGATTATGTAGTCAAACCTTGTACCCTAGAAGAACTGAATGCTCGGATTCGGGCCGTAATGCGCCGTCAGCAAACCTATACCCAATCGCTGTTAATCTGGGGGGATTTATCTTTAAATCCGAAAACTTTCGAGGTTACTTATCAACAAAAAAACCTTTCTCTATCAGCAAAAGAATATAGTTTGCTGGAATTATTTTTACGCCATCCCCAGAGAATTTTTAGTAGCAGTAGTATTTTAGACTATTTATGGTCATTTCCTGATAGCCCAGGGGAAGATACGGTGCGGGCCCATGTGAAGCGCCTGCGACGCAAATTAAAAAATGTAGGTGCAGATGGGGTCATCGAAACCATTTATGGTATGGGTTATCGTTTGAAAACCGTACCCCCTAAAGCAGCAGAAGAGCCAAGCCCTACCCCCCCTGTCATCCCGATCGCTGAACCTCAGAAACTCAAGACTCCAGAAGCTCAAACTGAGGCAGCGATCGCCGAATTATGGGAGTCTTTCAAAGGGCCGATTCTAGAGCGGTTAACCCTTCTAGATGATGCGATCGCTGACTTAGAACAAGGTACCTTATCAGAAGATATGCGCCAGGAAGGACAACGCACCGCCCACAAATTAGTCGGCTCTTTGGGCATGTTTGGCTATCCCCAAGGATCGGAAATCGCTCGGTTAATAGAAATGATTTTCCAATCCGATAATGTTAGGCAGAAAGGGCACGAGTTGCGATCGCATCTAAGACACCTGCAAACCCTGCTTACTCCCCCTGAACAACAGACAGCCCAGACAGAAGAAAGCTCTATACAAACCAAGGAAGCGGGATCTCTGGATTTCCGAGATCGTCAAGACTCCGATCTTCCTGCTCCCCTAGTTGTCCTCGCCGTTGACGATGATCCCTTAATCCACCAACGACTCACCACCTGCCTTCCTCCCTGGGGAATTGATGTGATCCCCTTGGGAGACCCCCATAACTTTTGGAAAACTCTCAAGCAAGTTCAGCCCCATCTGCTGATTTTAGACATTGATATGCCCGAGATTACTGGATTAGAGTTATGTGAAGCCGTTCGTAACCATCCAGATTGGAATAACTTACCCATTCTGTTTTTGACCACCTACAAAGATCCAGAAACCATTAATCGCCTTTATTCTCTGGGTGCAGATGATTATGTGAATAAAACGGCAACCGATTCGGAATTAGTCACCCGTATTTTAAACCGTCTGGAAAGGTATCAACTCCTGCAATCTCGCTTAAATCTATCTTCTCAAATTGATCCCTACGACGAATTAACGGACGTTATGCGTCGCTATCGAGCTTGGACACAACTTGAACATCAGTTAGAGCGATGTCATCAAGACCGTCAGTCTCTCGCTGTAATTATTCTCGATATCGATCGCTTTCGACAGATTAATCAACAGGGAGGCTATCGATTAGGCGATCGCGTCCTCAAAAATATTGCCCAAATTTTACTCGAGCAAGTCCCCCCAAAAACATTAATTACCCGATGGGGAGACGATCAATTTTTATTAGCTGCTCCCGGACTCAATCCTCGACAAACTGAGCGATTAATCCAACAGATCCTCATTCAAGTAGATCGGATGGATATTGGTGGTTTAAAACCGATTAAAATTACCCTCAGTAGTGGCTGTGCCCAATTTCCCGATCACGGTCAGGAATTAGAGCAACTTTGTCAACGGGCAGAAAACGCTCTACATTTAGCCCAAAAAAAGGGGGGGTAGAGGCTCGCTGGGGGACATGGGGACACTTCAGACGTGGGAAGATACTCAGAGATGATGAATAACCTTTACAGCCTATTATTGATGAGTTGGGTGACGGCTACCCTAGGAGGAGCCAGTTTTGCCCTCTTCTGGCATAATCGCCCGGTGGGGAATGCTCCTGCTTCCCAAGTTTCTCCAACCTCTTCTCCTGCTGCAATTTCCCCAAATGCCTCTATGGAGATCCCGTCAGAAATCCGCCCTTTAAATCTATTGGACACAGATGATGTGGAACCCGGAAGCGAGTTTGATGAATTTCGGCGGGAATTTCGTCATGCAGTCGCTAACCGAGATCCAGACTTTATTATGGACTTGTTACCAGAGGAGAGTCCTTTATGGAAGACAATAGGACAAGTGAGGGTATGGGAAGAGTTAGAAAAGGCGATCGCCCTTGGATGTATTGCTGACCCTAATCCCACGAATGCTAACGTTGACCCCTTTACTTCCCTCTGGATTTGTCCCCCCGTACAATCAGAACTCTTGCAAGCCTATCCCCCATTGGCCGACTCACCCCAACCTAGATTAGACTGGGAAAAGAATCAGGTGGTCGTGGTGGGATCGGGGGTGAATGTGCGATCGCAGCCCGATATCGACAGCGAGGTGATTTCTGTCGCCTCTAACGAAGTCTTAACCCGCAATCCTTCATCATCAGAGGACACAGAAATAGAAGAAATAGAGGAAACATCTAACACCTTTTCCAGTCCCCTTGATGGATGGACAGCAATCTGGTTACCGAGTGGAGAAGCTGGTTATATTTATAATCGCTATGTCTATTCTCCCCTAGACCCCCAAATTCAATTTTGCCAAGTTCAAGGAGAATGGAAACTCTTCTATTTCTCCCAACCTCCTAACCCTTAGTGTGCTGGGCACGGGTAAGAGATGATAGGGAATGGCTAATGGCTAAACTGGTATAACGACTAATTTAAATATTGAGAGTTCATTGAATCTATGAGTATTAAGAAAAAGCCCCAATTACCTCGACCTCAACAGATGGGTTGGATTTTAGTCGGTGTGGCTGGGGTAATTGTAGCAGTCAACTATATTCTCCCTCAATTTACACGGCCGAGACTGCCCACCGTTCCCTACAGTGAATTTTTATCTCAAGTCAAGAATAATCAGATTTCTGGCGTGCAAATTGGGTCGAATGAAATCCGCTATCGCCTGAAATCAGAAAACGGCTCAGAAGAACTGGGCCCCCTACTCTCAACGACTCCCCTATTTGACCCCGAATTAGTCCAGCGATTAGAAGCGAATGGGGTTCTGTTTCAAGCCGCTCCACCGCCAACGAATACCTGGCTTGCTGTTCTCCTCAATTGGGTCATTCCGCCGATTATTTTGG
Organism: Roseofilum sp. Guam; assembly: GCF_017746735.1. Taxonomy (NCBI): domain Bacteria; kingdom Bacillati; phylum Cyanobacteriota; class Cyanophyceae; order Desertifilales; family Desertifilaceae; genus Roseofilum; species Roseofilum sp. Guam. Next base: position 38,420 of record NZ_JAGHZN010000022.1, read on the forward strand.
TTATCGCGTTTCAGTTTTTCCTTAATCGGGGGAATTCTCAATCTCTAGCGATTAGTAAGAGTAAAGCAAAAGTTTATGTGGAGGGAAAATCGGAAAAAATAACCTTTGCGGATGTGGCTGGAGTCGAAGAAGCAAAAGTTGAATTAGCGGAAATTGTGGGGTTTCTCAAAAGTCCCGATCGCTTCAAAAAAATTGGTGCGAGAATTCCCAAAGGTGTGCTATTAGTCGGTCCTCCAGGAACCGGAAAAACTCTTTTAGCCAAAGCCGTCGCTGGAGAAGCTAATGTTTCCTTTTTCAGCATCTCAGCTTCCGAGTTTGTAGAGCTATTTGTGGGCACGGGAGCTGCACGAGTCCGGGATTTATTTGAACAAGCGAAAAAGAAAGCACCCTGTATTATCTTTATCGATGAATTGGATGCCATTGGTAAATCCCGTAGCAGTGGCGCGGGGCAAAGTGGCTCGAATGATGAACGGGAGCAAACCCTAAACCAGCTTTTGACGGAAATGGACGGCTTTGGAGTTGGGGATGCCACGGTGATTGTTTTAGCAGCAACGAACCGCCCAGAAGCCTTGGATGCTGCCTTGTTGCGTCCGGGACGCTTCGATCGCCAAGTGCTGGTAGACCGACCCGATTTAGCGGGAAGGTTGACAATATTGGAGATTTATGCTAAAAAAGTCAAGCTCGGAGACGATATTGATTTGAGGGCGATCGCCACCCAAACGCCTGGATTTGCGGGAGCAGACCTCGCCAACCTAGTCAATGAAGCTGCATTACTCGCGGCTCGCAACAACCGGGAAGCTGTATCTCAAGCTGATTTTAAAGAGGCGATCGAGCGCGTGATCGCCGGACTAGAGAAAAAGAGCCGTGTATTGAGCGATCGTGAGAAAAAACGAGTCGCTTATCACGAAGTCGGCCATGCCTTAGTAGGAGCCTTAATGCCGGGAGGCAGCAAAGTCGCCAAAATCTCCATTGTTCCCCGGGGTCTATCTGCCCTCGGCTACACCCTCAAATTGCCCACTGAAGACCGGTTCCTAATGGAAGAATGGGAATTACGCGACCAAATTGCCATGTTACTCGGCGGACGCGCTGCCGAAGAACTCATCTTTAATACCATTTCCACCGGAGCCTCTGACGACTTGCAACGAGCCACAAACTTAGCCGAACAAATGGTCACTACCTACGGCATGAGCAAAGTCTTAGGCCCCTTAGCTTATCAAAAACTTCAGTCTGGAAACTTCCTTGGTAATGGTAGTGGCAACACTCGCCGCATGATGAGCGACGACACTGCCCAAACCATCGATCGCGAAGTCAAAGAAATTGTCGAACAAGGATATGAAAAAGCCCTGAGTATATTGTCCCACAATCAAGAACTGATGGAACAAATGACCCAAAAACTCTTAGAAACTGAAGTGTTAGAAGGCGAACAACTGCAAGTATGGTTGGATCGCATCAGTCCGATCTCTTCTCCATCCTAGTGGACTGTTTCACCTAAAATAGGGCTTTGTTTGTAGTAAGCACAAAGAGTCCTTAAAAGCCTAGCTGGAGATTGCTCAATCCCTCACTACAAACAAAATCTAATTTGATGCATTAGATTTCCTTCGTTGTTGCGCTTTAGCGCTCTGAACATTTGAGCGCTAAAGCGCAACAACGAATTGCAGCTAATTCACTATTTTAGGTGAAACAGTCCACTACCCATTTTCATCGTCAGTCATAATTCTTAAAATTCATCCCCTCAAAAAACCGTAAATTTATTCAAACTTCATCTCAAGTCCATAAAGAATATCGTAAACTTACTGTACCTCCTTCCGCAAAATTGCGGTATCATTACCTTTAATAGATCGGCATTAAACTTTCTTCAAGGAAAAATAAATGAGTACATTCCTCATGGCTTATGCCCTGATCTCCTATGTGTTTTCAGGGGCAGTTTGCTATACCAGCGCACGCAAAAATCAATACACTAACAACCCAAACAATTCTCAAAGCTTAGGATGGATTGTCCTATTTTGGCCCTTGTGGATCGGCAATGAAATTGACAACACTTCTAGCTTAAATACCAGTTACTCTCTTGTAGAAGAACGGATAGAACCCCAGGAAAAAGTGCATCCCTCTAAACCCATTGGGCAAGTCCTCGAAGAAGCTGGACTCTTGACCCAAAATCAAGTCCAAGCCATCTTAGCCTACCAACAAGATCATCGCTATTTGCGCTTTGGGGAAATTTCAGCCATGTGGGGATGGATAAAATCGGAAACCGCCGACTTTTTTGCGGAACGACTCCACCAATTCCAGGCTTACCAACAACCCCTAGGGCAATCTCTTAAAGGTGCAGGCATTCTAGATGACGAACAAATTAAAACCATCCTCACCTATCAATCGCAAACTGGACTGAGATTTGGAGAAATAGCCGTTCGCCATGGATGGGTGAATCCAAAAACCGTTGATTTCTTTGTTGGGACACTTTAATTAAAACAATTTCTTGATGATACTTCACTCAATAAGGGGCTTAAACCCCTTTTTAATTTTTAACTGATATAGCAGAGAAAGAGTTGGTGAGGACATGGTTCAAGAGTGAAACCTAGCTACCATCACCTATTCCCTATTCCTTAGCACGCAGCGCTATATTACTGGGGGCGACAAGAACGCCGTTGACGATCGATCTGTGGTTCTTGCCAAGAAAAGGCAAAATGGCTAATGGCTGAAATGCGGCCCTGCCAGCGTTGAAGGTCGCGCATCTGAGCTTCTAAAGAAGGTCGATTTCTGTAGGTTTCCCCCCATTGTCCTGCTAAGACGGGCTTCACTTGCACCTCTTGAGTCGCCATACTCAAGACTCGCTCCACTTGTTCCGTAATACATTCAGTTCCTCCACAAACGCCATAGGACATGGGATGCCATTCCATAGAAGCTGGGAATCGATCCCAAGGTTGTAATCGGGAATCATAACCTTTTCCCACGACTTTGTTGGCATCCGGGAAAAAGACGGCTCCAGTAGGTAACCCTTGGCGTTGAGCTGGGGCACTAGCAAGAGCAAGAAAATCGATGACTCCTTGCAGAGCATGGGCAACGGTGAGTAACCATAATTCCTGTTGGAGACGATTCTGCTGTTGCCCTAAACTGAGGGAGTTTTGGGGGGCTTGGCGACCTTGCCAGAGGGGTTGACCTTCTTGGGGATGGCGACGATTGGCAGCTTGAATATCGTCGATGGTAATATATCCCTTGCTGATATAGGCTTGAATTAAGTCCCGACCTTTGTTATTGGTGGCTCGTTGATAGAGGGATTGTTGAGATGCCGGGCCATAAATCCATAAATCTTGGACTTTTGTCGCCACCGAAGCGGGGCCAGTGAGCCGAGGATAGCGAATATAATCAAATAGCATTCCATCGGGCTGGCGTTTGAGGATGGAATTAACTAAGTAATAATAGTCTCGTTTGGCTTGGGGATGATAGGGATCGATAAATACGTTCTCTGTATCGCCTCCGGTCACATCATAACTGGTATCTTTTTGATCGTGGACGGAGAGACTGGTATCATTATTGCCATTGCGAGCCAGGACTTGTTGGCGATCGCCAAGCAGACTATAGTTATACCCAAAATTCATCGAAAACAACCAGGCATAAACCCGTAATCCCCTTTGTCTGGCTTTCTGAATCGCTAAGGCTAACAAATCCGCGTTTTCTTGTCCTTGAAGCCGAACGACAGAGGGCCAAGGTGTGGGGTTATCATTGACCGGTAAGAGGACTTGGCTATCATAAAATACCTCAACATAGACCTCGTTATATCCCTTATTAACAATCTCATCCATCACTCGATCCAAATTCCCGTTGAATAGATCGCAGGGATAGAGCCGTAGCCAAATAGCCTGGGTTTGCGGCCAAGTGCGATTGCGACAATTTTGCAGTTGGGCAGTATGTTGTTGAATCAAAGCTTGATAGCGCTGTTGGGCTTCTGAATTTCCACTCAGGGCTGCTTGACGGACCTGTTCCTTTTCTTGCCGCTCTCGATCGGATAACTGACAATAGGCATTGACTGCCGCCAAGCTCGATTTGACTTGAGTTAAGGTTCCTAAAATCGGCGACAGAACCAGCAACAGGGCCAGCCAAAGATTCAACTTTTGAAGTCTCAAGAATGGAAAAGTCATGAAAAAAGGATTAATCGGGTTGTAGTACCTTGTAGAGGCAGGGAAAATCTGGATTAGGCGATCGCCAAATATTGCTCGTCATCTTAACATTAATTCAATTGAGCCAGATCGTCGATCCGTACTTTTCCCAATCTTCATACCCCTGTGAAGAGTTGGTAAAGAAGGGGATTTAAGCTAGTCATCAGAGGAACTGGCAGCTTAAATTAGGCATATGACATGCACTTAATCTTATTGAAACCCCTAAAGATAGCCTACCTCAGGAGAAATAATGATGAAATCTTCTCAAGTCTTTGCTGCGATCGCCACTACCACCACCTTAAGTGTAATGGCAATGACTAGCGCCGCCCAAGCCTTCACCATCGGTGGCCATCTGAACGGGGCAGAATTTGACGCTTTAGGTTTAGACATTCCCTGGGCAGCCGAAAGCCGCATTGGTCGCGTAGGAGACCATGAGCTTAATATTCATGACTATACCAACAGTGCCCAAAATCGGGTTCAAGCCAACTACGACAACTGGGTGAGTGGCGAAGCTGTTGATTTTTCCTTGGTTTTTGACAGTGCGCTCAATACCCTTACTTATACAGTAGCTGGTATTGAACTGAGTAAAACTGAGATCTTTGAGGACAATTTTTCCGACCTCTACATCCGCACAGCCGCTCGCAAAGAAGGAACCAGCATGGTAGTCAATAACTTATTCTTGAGCGATGCAACCATGTCATCAAGTATTGGAGATTTCTCCAGTGCCTCCTGTTCTGGAGGAGTCGGTTGTGGATACAATGATGCCGACTACCTTCACATTGGCAATATTGTAGGTGACTTTACCCTAACTGGACAATCAACCATGACTTGGGGCGCAATGCAACCCAAGAACTCTAATCTTGCCTATCAAATTAAATTGGTTGAAGGCGGTGGAGATGTTCCAGTTCAAGTCCCTGAGCCTGCTACTTTATCACTGTTCTCCCTGGGCTTGGTTGGTGTGTTAGCCAGTCGTAAACGCCGTCAATCCTAATTAACCATTAATTATTAACCAGGATAGGGTTTCTGAATCTTCAGCAGAAAACCTATTTTCGTGATTTAAGTCCCGGTGGGAACCGATCGCAACAACCGCTCGATAATCACCCTCGCTTGTCGTCCTCCAGCCGGAATCATGCGATGACATAGTACGTGGGGAGCTAAAAACTTGACATCATCAGGGGTCACATAATCGCGATTTTCCAGGAAAGCTAGGGCTTGGCTCGCTCGTTGCAGAGAGATCGCTCCCCTAGGACTCACCCCTAACGTAATCTCTTCATCTTCACGGGTTGCGCGCACCAAATCCACAATATATTGCTGTAAGGGCACTTCCACCTTCACTTGCAAACACTCATTTTGCAGTGTCTTTACTTCCGCCAGAGAAATACAAGGTTTTAACTGATCCACAGCTTTTGCCCCAGCATGTTCTTGCAACATCTTTAATTCTTCCGATTCCGTGGGATAACCCAAAGAAAACGACAAAGCAAACCGATCCATTTGCGCCTCCGGTAAGGGAAACGTTCCTTGATACTCCACCGGGTTTTGCGTCGCAATCACAAAAAAGGGAGGCTCTAGGGTATGAGAAACCCCATCCACCGTTACCTGTTGCTCTTCCATCACCTCCAAGAGCGCTGACTGGGTACGAGGAGTGGCGCGGTTAATCTCGTCGGTGAGCAGCACATTGGCAAAAATCGGCCCTGACATAAACTTAAATTCACCCGTATTCGGGTTCCAGATATTGGTTCCGGTAATATCACTAGGGAGCAGATCGGGGGTACATTGAATCCGTTGAAACTTACCATCGATCGAACGAGCTAAGGATTTAGCCAGTAAGGTTTTTCCTACTCCAGGAACATCTTCTAAAAGGGCATGACCTCCAGATAAAAGGGCTACAAGTACGAGACGAATTGGATCGTTTTTACCGACGATCGCTTGATTCAGGTTATCGATTAATTGCTGGATATGCTCTCTCATCCGCTTACTTACTCCCCAAACTTATTGTTTATAGAATAGCTTGGTTTCGATTCAGGATGTCTAGAATACTCCGGTACAATGGGATCTTGCCATCCCACCTAGAAGTGTTCTATGACCTCTGAAAAGCAACCTCTAACCATTAAGCAAATTGGGCTATTGTTCTTAACGGCGATCGCCCTTAGCCTGATTACCCTCTTTTTGTATAACAGTTGGAGTCAACCCCAGTTTCAAGGTCAGTTAGAACTCTATCAGACCAATTTACTCCTGAATTCGTCTGTGTGGAAGGGGGAAAATTTAACCCCCCAAGCCCAAGGGGTGTTGCGTCAAACGCTGATCGGAGTTGAACCGGTGTCAACGGCGATCGCCCAATATGAAGATGCTCAAAAAGATAGCCAAAATCATCTGGAGAAAACGCGCCAGCAACTCACCGAGTTAAACCAGCAACCGGTAGCAAATCCGACTCAAGAGACCCTCCTAAAACAGGCGATCGCCTCTACACAAGAGAGTTTAGAAAAGATTAATCTTAATTTAGGTCTATTAAAAACCCAGGCGGATCGAGTTCCAGAGGCTTTGCAATTATGGCAAAAATTAGCCGATGATCCTCAATCTTTTACCGGAGATACAGCACAGGCTTTAATCGGGTTATGGGAAGAGCCGCCCCAGATTCTCTCAGATGCCCCATTGATGTTGGATCTGGAGTTATCGGGATGGTTTCGTTATCAGGCATTATCACAACTGTATGAGATCCAGGGTGACGCATTAGCGTTAAGGGAGTTGGAGACTCAGCAACAGGAAATCGCGTTTCAAGGGATTCGTAAACTGCTGATTGTGGCTGGGGTGCAGTCAGTGGGAATATTCTTAGGAACTGCCTTATTGGTGCTAGTCGTACTGCAATGGATCATTCAACGGAAAGAGTCTTGGTTATCTCAAAATCAGGGGGTTAGAGAAGTTCCCTGGAATTGGGACACTATCTTGTTAGTCTTAGTCGCGGGATTTTTCTTCATTGGCCAATTGATTTCGCCAGTCATTTTCCGGGAATTCTTAAGTCTATTTTCCTTTACTCGTGGCAGTGGAGTTCGCGCCGATGCCATTATTATTTTAATGTCCTACTTGGTGAGTAGTGCTGGAGCATTAGGGATTTTATATGTGGCGGTGAATCCCTTTAAACCCTTACCACAAAACTGGTTTAAGTTTGAAGTTAAAACCTCAGGTATAGTGTGGGGAATAGGGGGATTTCTAGTTGCTATTCCCGTGGTGTTATTGGTATCTTTAATCAATCAAATTCTATGGCAAGGTCAAGGGGGTAGCAATCCAATTTTACCGTTAGCGCTGCAAGGGAATGATTGGGTTGCGATCGCCTGTTTCGCCTTTACCGCATCTGTTGCGGCACCAGTCTTTGAAGAAATTATGTTTCGCGGTTTCCTACTTCCATCCCTCACCCGCTATGTTCCAGCATGGTTAGCGATTACGTTGAGTGGGTTTGTTTTTGCGATCGCTCACCTGAGTCTATCAGAAATCATTCCCCTCGCCACCTTAGGTATAATTATGGGAATAGCTTATAGCCGTTCCGGCAACTTACTTGCGCCCATTCTCCTCCATAGTTTATGGAATGGAAATACCCTGTTAAGTTTATTTCTCCTAGGCAGTAGTCTTTCTTGACTTGATATATACTAGATTTAGTGAATATGTTGTATCGGTTAAATGATAGATATTATTTTCACTAGATCTATTTTGATTGAACGGGTAAATTGTTGTCATGAATATCGTTTTAAGTCCAGAACAAAAACAATTCATTGAATCTCAAATCAAGAAAGGAAAGTATCTGAATAGTCAAGAGCTAATTAACAAAGCTTTGCAATTATTAGAAAAACAAGATCGAGAATATGAAAGATGGATTGAAGATACTCGCAAAAAAGTTGTTGTTGGAATTGAACAATTAGAAAAAGGAGAAAAAATGGATGGGGAAGTTGTGGTGGCACAATTGCAAAATAAATTTAAGCAAATGCGGGAAGGTGTAATGGATGAAGAGGTATAGTATTTCTCAAGAAGCGATTCAAGATCTTGATGAGATTTCTGACAATTTAGCCAGTTTTAGTATTGAAGCCGGTGAACAGTTTATTCAGAAATTTACTGAAAAATGTAGGCACTTAGTAAGGTTTCCTAATATGGGGAAGAACTACCCTGAAATTATGCCTAACTTAAAGGGTCTTATTTTGGATAATTATCTGGTTTTCTATCAAATCAAATTAGAAGAAGTGGAAATTGTGAGGGTTGTGAGTGGATATCGAGATTTAGAATCTGTCTTTGTAGATGATGACACTTAAGCAGAGTCGAAACCAGAGCGTCGGGGAGTAACGCTGACACCATTTCTCCATAATATTGCGCTTAATGAGAAGGTCAGACAATTGTTCCCACAGAAAACATTAGTTGCAAGATTAAACAGAAATGGTATGACTCCGTGAGAGGATCGTCGATCGGCAAGTTATTCCCCAAAACAATCAGCTTGATACTGTCTATGATGACCCATGATTGTCTAATCCGTAATGTTCTAAGATCGCTTTCACTACCCGATCCAAACCTACAGAATGGGATGCTTTAAATAAAATGCGATCGCCAGGTTGCATGAATTCTTTAAGTCGTTCAATCAAGGATTCCTGGGTACTATAGACTTCACAGGGCATCTTGCGGATACCCTCGTTAATACCTTCTACATCTTGGTCATCTTGTAAGACCATGATTCTATCTAAGGATGGCAGTTGTTCTGCCCATTCTCCCAATTGGCGATGATATTCAAAGGAATTCTCGCCTAATTCTTTCATGGCTCCCAAGACGGCGATGTGGCGATATCCTGGAGTTTGATCCAATAACTCTAAGGCCGCTTTCATGGATTCTATGCCTGCATTATAGGTTTCATCAAGCAGGACGATATCATTCGGTAAAACATAGCGTCCCGATCGCCCGCTGGGTAAAGTTACAGATAATCCGGCTTGTAGTGGCTTCCAGTCTAATCCTAAAACCTTAGCCACGGCGATCGCGGCCAGATAATTAGATGCATTATGACGGCCCGGAAGCGGTAAGGGTAAGCGTACTCCTTCTAACTCCAAGGTTTCTGTATCGATCAATTTTCCCTGACAGTCCCCTGCACTCAATCCATAGGTCAGGGTTTGACCCGACCACACTCGATCCGCTGTTGCCAGTAATCTCTCATTATCAGCATTTAAAATTGCTACTGAGTCTTTCGGCATTTTTTCGAGTAATTCACATTTTGCTTCGGCGATCGCCTGTTCTGACCCCAGCAGACCAATATGAGCAGTGCCCACATTTACAATCACCCCAATTGTCGGCTCGGCCAACTCCGAAAGCAAAGCGATTTGCCCCCGACCCCGCATAGCCATTTCCAGCACCGCATAGTTATGAGTCCCTGATAATTCCAAGAGTGTTTTTGGCACCCCTATCTCGTTATTAAAATTTTTTTGCGTTTTGAGAATTTTTTTGGTATAATTACTGTCTTTGAGGTGGGCTAAAACAGCAGCAATTAATTCTTTTGTAGTAGTTTTGCCACAAGATCCAGTGACCGCAATCACTGGAATATCGAACGTCCTTCTCCACCAACTGCCTACAGTTTGATAGGCAACCAATGTATCTTCAACTTGTAGTTGAAGACCCCCATCGGGAACAGGAGTATCGACAATAGAGACAACTGCGCCCTTGGCGATCGCCTGGTCAACAAAATCATGACCATTAAAGGTTTCCCCCCGCAAAGCCACAAAAACCGATCCAGGAACCAGAGAACGAGTATCAGTCGAAATACCTGTCACTTCTAACGTCTGGTCTAATTGTGGCTCATGGATTACCGTAGCCCCTAGAACATCAATTAACTGGGCAAGGGTGACCTGAAATGTCATGATGACCTAACTATTCCTCTAAGCAATACACTTTGTTGTCCTTCATTGCTGAAGTCTTAATTTCCAGGATACCTCATAAATTCACTGAAGTTTTACAGAAAACTCGGATCAAGAGGAGGTACTTTACCAAAACTTTAAAAAAAACGCTCTCAATTGCCGGTCAATTATAGAGGAGAATTATTGGGAGTCTATCATTTGATCTCTCAAATGCACCGATTGATCGGGGTTTATCCCGATCTAGGGCAGATAGATGCTCTTTCAAAATTCCCAGAATTAACGGATGCAGGGTGACCCCATTCAGGGGGAAAATAGGGGATAATAAGAGTTATATAATTTACGGACAAGAAAAACGAAGGGTTCCCAGATCTTAATTGGGAACCATCCATATACTGAAATAGAATAGATGAAAGAATAGATAAACCTATAGAGGCAAGGTCTCGATCGTATTGAGTAAAGCACGAAAGGGGATAACCCCCATATATATATTCAAATCTAGGGGGATATACAATGAACAGGCGAACAACAACTGCTTATAACCAATCCAACCGAATTGCTCAAGAACAGGTGATCTATGAGCATCTCCTCGAATGTGTCCAAGCAGAAACCCCCGAGCAACTCGTTGATCGATTCCGGACATTATTTATCAATGGACTCGGATACGATAATCAAGAAGTAGTCACTGCCTTAAACGCCCTAACCTCGGCTAAAGGGGCAGAAGAGGACTTCAAATTTGTCATTAACCGCTGTTGTCATATTCTAATTAACCAGTGGCGAACCTATCCCCAACATCAAAATAGCATTCCGGATTTAGTCCACCTATTCGATCGCAGCAGTAAGGGACTCAATGGTGGATTCACCCAAATGCGCTCCGTTCGTCGTCTGCGCTCTTTAGTTCAAGACTTTACAAACACAGAACAATATGTAACGCTCTCTCGGTTAGCGGAAGTCTTTAGCGCCACACCCAAGCCAGCAGGGGATCAGGTTCCTCTGAAACAGCTTATTCACCGCTATCCCTATCTCTATTCCCACTGCATGTTAAGCGACCAAAGCAGTTCAGAGCAACAGAATACGGTCAGACAAGTCCAAACTCAAATGCAACAAAAATTTGAGAAAAACCTGTCCCAATATGTTACCTATCGAGTTCGGCAAAGCCAGATGCTGCGCTTATGTTCCCCAGAAAAAGCCAAACGACTGGTCAAACCAGAAGAAAATCCTACTCTATTGAGCGATCGCGAATTAGTCGGCGCACTCAAACACTATATTGGTAAAGTTGAAGGATCATATACTCACCAAGACTTAGCTCAATCCTTTATCACCCATACCCATCAAGTTAGAACCTTCAGAGAGTACAAAGACAGTCTTTATGAATATCTCTCAACCTCCATCGAATCCAGCTATGGTCAACGGAAGTTTAATCAACAACTCTACGAGCATCTCAGTAATACCCTCCCCCAAAGCGACGATCAAAAACCAAGTGATTTCCTCACAATCCGTACTTGTAGTCAACTTTTAAACTTTATGATAGTTCAAGGGCAACAGAACCCTCAACACTATACCTTTATTGACCTCCTCTCCAATAACGGTCCCACAGCCACCATTGGACTATTGCTCAAAATTGTCCTAGTCTGCCGTAAAGTCAAACCCTACTTAGAAAAGCGCCTCGCTATCCTCTATAACCACTATGAAAACTCCACGAAGTCCACTGTTTCTTGGTTGGTTCATGCTCTAGAACATATGAATGTCGCCCTAAGTACCAACTTTGGTAAAGTCGATCTCTCGATTATCCGTTAAACTGAGAGACTGGGCGATCGCCCAAAAAAACAGTCCGATCAGCAAGCGTACACTTACTAGCGCTTTGCGTTAGGGAATGGGGAATAGGGAATAGGATTGTGGTACATGACTTTGGGGATTCGGATATCGTACTCCATAACATCACAAAGCGCTTTCTCCTGCTTAGTTTGGGGTTGTAGATATCAGTTCGTCTAAAATAGAGTTAGGTCATCCAAGCCATGGGAAATCTATAAAAACGTATGGTTGCGCTCCCTAAATCCTATTTTATCAGTCCAGAAGAGTATCTGGAAATCGAAGAACAGAATACCATCAGGCATGAATATATTGATGGTCAAATGTATGCCATGTCAGGAGGCACTGATAGCCATAATGTGATTGGTGGTAATTTGTATATGTTGCTCCGCAATCATTTACGAGGAACGGATTGTCAGGTCTATTTCAACGATGTAAAGGCACAGATAGAAAAACAGAATCGGTTTTACTATCCCGATTTGATGGTTACTTGCGATCCGAGGGATCGAGAGACTCCGCTGTATAAGCGATTTCCTAAATTAATTGTGGAGGTGTTATCTCCCAGTACAGAAGGATTCGATCGCGGGGATAAATTTAATGATTATCAAACCTTGGAGACGTTGGAAGAATATGTGCTAGTGAACACAAAACAGCAGCGAGTAGATATTTTCCGTCGCCAGGGCAAACAGCAGTGGTCTTTTCAATCCTATACCCAAGAGTCGGGAACATTTGCACTACAGAGTTTAGGGTTAGAGGTGTCTTTTGAACCATTGTACGAAGATGCGGGGATTGATTAAAAATCAACAATTTTCAAGTCGGCGGCAGCCGAAACAATTAACCGGTAGTGGCAAGTCTAGGGAATTAATTTTTTATTTTTAATTGATCCATGAGTGCAGCAGATTTTGAGCAAGAACTGGAACAAACCGTTCTGAGCTTCGCCGATATTCAAGCGGAATTAAACTATAAACAGGCCACGGAATCTTTACAGTCCTTGGTGTCAAATTTAGATTTGAGCCATTCAGAACGGTCAGGTCTAGAAGCAGAAATTGAAGATTTACAAGGAATGCTCGACAAGTTAGAACAAAGTCGGGTACAAATTGCTGTGTTTGGTTTGGTGGGACGGGGTAAATCTTCAGTGCTGAATGCACTGTTAGGAGATCAAGTGTTTGAAACCGGCCCCATCCATGGAGTTACTCGCGCTATTCATGGAGCATCCTGGGAAGTTTGCGATCAACAGGAGTCAGAGTTAGTACGGGTGACCATTGGTCATCAAGGACAGGCCCAAATTCAGCTCATAGATACGCCAGGAATTGATGAGGTCAATGGTCAGCAGCGAGCGGCTCTTGCTCACGAGGTGGCGAAGCAGTCAGACTTAATTTTATTCGTGATTGCTGGGGATATGACCCAGGTAGAATACGAAGCTTTGTCCCTCTTGCGAGCCGAGAGTAAGCCGATTTTGCTGGTGTTTAATAAGATCGATCAATATCCGGATACTGACCGGATGATGATTTATGAAAAAATTCGCGATGAACGGGTGAAGGAGTTATTGTCCCCAGACGAAATTGTGATGGCGGCTGCCTGTCCGTTGGTTCCGGAAGGGGTGCTACAGCCGGATGGCAGTTTGGGGGTGAAACTGGTGCGGGGAGAACCGCAAGTGGAGGATTTGAAACTGAAGATTTTGGAATTGCTCGATCGCGAAGGCAAGTCTTTAGTCGCGTTAAATACCATGCTCTACGCCGATACGGTGAATGAGCGGTTAGTCCAACGAAAGATGGAAATTCGCGAGGGGAAGGGGAATCAAATTATCTGGAATTCGGTGAGGGTCAAGGGATTAGCCATCGCTCTAAATCCAGTTACGGCGATCGATTTACTCAGTGCAGCGATCGTTGATGTGGTCATGATCCTGAATTTATCTAAGCTCTATGGTATACAGATGACCCAACAAGGGGCTTTGAATTTACTCCAAAAAATTGCGATCGCCATGGGAGGTATTAGCGCGGGAGAACTCTTCGCCAACCTGGGACTCAGTAGCCTCAAAGGTCTACTCGGTTTAGCGACTCCCGTCACCGGAGGAGTTGCCTTAGCACCCTATTTATCTGTCGCTATCAGTCAAGCGGCTATTTCTGCCCTATCTTCCTATGGCATTGGCCAAGTGACGAAAGAATATTTAGCCAATGGTGCATCCTGGGGCCCGGATGGGCCAAAAGCAGTCGTTAGCCTCATTTTATCGGGTTTAGATGAGAGTTCTATTTTAAATCGGATTAAGGAGGAATTATGGACAAAACTCCATAATTAGGGTTTGCTGAAAAATGGTTTACCCATTACCCATTACCCATTACCGCGCGCAGCGCTTTATCTCGGTTGAAAGACAATCTGGTCTTGGCGAATAATCAGGTCATAATCGCCAAAAAAGTCATGACCCAGTAAGCCAATGTCCAACTGGGAACCGGCAATAACCACGGGTAAATTCTGCACCACTAAACCTTTAACGGCAATAGATTCGGCCAAACCGATGGGGACTGTAACTCCTTTGGCGCTTGCAGTATCCATTTTTGCAGATCCGATGAGGGGAATATTCAGGGATTGGGCCATCTTTTCGGTAATCACTACTCCTGTCGCTCCTGTATCAACGATCATTTCAAAGCTTTGGGTCTGATTAAACACTACATCAATCACTGGTGTTCCTCCCTCTCGGCGCTTAATGGGAGTTTGAATACTGCCCGGTTGAGCAGAATAGGGTCTGCGTCGAACCGGTTGAACGGGGGTGACGGGTTGAACGGCAATGATTTGGGGCGTGGGAGAAGGCGCTGGGGAAGCGGTTTTACTTTGGGTTTGAGCGTAAGTCAGGTTTTTCTGATATTCGTTAATTTTTTGTTGAGCCAGGGCATAGTGGGGACTTTGGGATGGGATTTGCTGAAGCAGCGCGATCGCCTGTTGCCATTGCCGTGTGACTAACTGCCAATCCCCTGGAGATGCGGCAGACTGGGCGATACTGGCGGCACCATAGGCTTTATCTAAGGCTCGTTGTAGGGTTTTTTGATCTTGGACAACTGGAGAGGGGGCTGCCGAGGGAGAAGGGGAAGGGGAGGCGATCTCCTGGGGGACTTCTGGCATTGGCGGATCGGACCCCTCAACCGGCGATCGCCCACAGGCCACGATCCCGACTGCCATTCCTAATACCATTAATCCTTTCACCGGTTCTAACCCGATCTGAGTATTCATTGGCAAAAACAATCTAAAAAAACTATAGCTTCCTTTTCCCCTATGCGATAATAACCAGCGTTCTTAATCCTGCTTGATGCCTATGCCACTCAAAGATGCTCAACCAGCCCTCCTCGTCCTTGCTGATGGCACAGCCTATCGCGGTTGGTCTTTCGGTGCAACTGGAACCACCCTCGGCGAAGTTGTGTTCAATACGGGAATGACAGGCTATCAAGAAGTCCTCACCGATCCCAGTTACTGTGGCCAAATTGTAACATTTACTTATCCAGAATTGGGCAACACTGGGGTTAACTTAGATGACGAAGAATCCGATCGCCCCTACGTCAAAGGGGCGATCGCTCGCAACATTTGCAGCCTGCCCAGTAATTGGCGCTCTACGGAATCCCTACCCGACTATCTTAAACAACATAATATTATCGGCATTTACGGCATCGATACCCGTTCCCTAACCCGCAAGCTCCGGGGTTTTGGAGCCATGAATGGGGGCATCTCCACCGAAATCCTTGATGAGAACCAACTGCTCGAAAAAGTCAAACAAGCCCCCAACATGAGCGGTCTGAACCTAGTTCGTGAAGTAACCACCGCTTCCACCTACGAATGGTCAGACACAACGCCAGATCTCTGGGAATTTAACCCCGAAGGCATTAAAAATAATGCACAAAAATATACCGTAGTTGCGATCGATTTTGGAGTCAAACGGAATATCTTGCGTCGGTTAGCCAGCTATGGTTGCCGGGTCATTGTAGTTCCGGCCAATACTCCCTCTGAAGAAATCCTTCGGCATAACCCCGATGGTATCTTCTTGTCCAATGGGCCAGGAGACCCTTCTGCAGTGACTGAAGGCGTTGAAACGGCCAAACAGCTACTCACGGCTGGAAAACCCATGTTTGGTATTTGTATGGGTCACCAAATTCTGGGACTCTCCCTGGGAGCGCAAACCTATAAACTCAAATTTGGTCATCGAGGTCTCAATCAACCCGCTGGACTGTCGCAAAAAGTGGAAATTACCAGTCAAAACCATGGATTTGCCATTAGTGGGGAATCTCTCGATCCCCAAGTGGAAGTCACCCATCTGAACTTAAACGACAAAACCATCGCCGGACTACGTCATAAAGAACTACCAATCTTCTCCGTTCAGTATCACCCAGAAGCAAGTCCTGGCCCCCATGATGCCGATTATCTGTTTGAAAACTTTATTCAGGCTATGGAAAATTACCGCGCGGCCTAAGTTCCCTGGAAACTATGGCATAAGGGACATCAGAAATGTTAATCTAGATCTCCGACTGTCCAATCTTGAATAGTCCTTTCACGGGGTTTACCCCTAAAAATTTGTTGATTTGATCTGAAATCAAAGGAGGGTAGAATTAAGGCTGAACCACTCACCCTGACTGTTAGTTTAAGAGGCACACGCAGCGTCAGCGGTAATGCACAAATTTTTCGCCTCACGGGTTTATTAGATGCATTTTCTGAACCCGCATTTCGTAAGGCCATCGGTAAATGTATTGATGAAGGGCCAAAGCACATTATCCTAGACCTGTCTAAGATTGATTTTGTGGATAGTTCTGGACTAGGAGCTTTAGTCCAATTGGTGAAAAAAGCTCAGACTGAAGAAGGAAGTCTACAAGTGGTTGCCAATGCTCGTGTATTGCAAACTGTAAAACTGGTTCGACTAGAAAAGTTCCTATCGGTGTGTGACACGATTGACCAAGCCCTTGAAAATACGAAGAACTGATGACCAGGATAGGTCTTAACTGGGCTATCCAGTCCTTTTACTGGATAGCTTCCTATTTTAATTGTGGTGGGGGCACTTAGTGGTACTCGACCCGCGATCGATAGTTCCCGATCCTATCGACTTGCAACGATTATCGCCAGCGGCTTTAGCCTATGTGGGGGATGCTGTATATGAGTTGTACATGCGGACTTATTATCTAATGCCTCCTAAGAAATCGCCACTCTATCATCAAGCGGTTGTCCAACAGGTTCGCGCTGAACAGCAAGCTCAACATCTACAAACCCTAATTCCCTACTTAAATCCAGAAGAGTTAGACATGGTTAGGCGGGGTCGCAATAGTGTCCATCGTTCCCCCCGACGCTTAGACCCCCAAATTTATCAACAAGCGACTAGCTTAGAAACTCTCATTGGTTATCTCTATTTAAGCGATCCCTCTCGATTGCATCAGTTATTGGGGATGCTTAATTTTGATGAATAACTAAAAATGTGTCCTGTTCGACAGACAGCCCAAAAAGCGATCGGGCAAACTACACCTTTAGATACGATTAATCCTATGGCAGCATTCCATAAACCCCGTCCTCAACGGAAATCCGAGGGGAGACGTTTTTCACGTCCTCAACTCAAAGGTAAACCCAAACCCGTACTCAAGCATCGCCCATCTGTGGTGGAAACTCCCCAAGAGTTACCCAAAGAGCGATCGCCAGAAGTCGTGGAGGACTCCAACCCCGACCTGATCTATGGTCTCCATCCCGTACTAGCCGTCCTTAAAGGAGAACGGCATATCAATCGTGTCTGGATTACCGCCAAAATGAGGTATGATTCTCGCTTTCATACCCTCCTTAACCAGGCTAAAGCGAACGGAACCGTCATTGATGAGGTAGACTATCGCCGACTCGACCAAATTACAGAGCGGGGAAATCACCAAGGAGTTGCCGTTCAGGTGGCTCCTTATCAATATATAGAGTTATCCGATCTGATTACCAGAGCCAAAGAACAAAGCCCCAATCCGGTCTTAGTTATTGCTGATGGAATCACCGATCCCCATAACCTAGGGGCAATGATTCGCACGGCTGAAGCCTTGGGATCTCAGGGTCTCGTGATCCCCCAACGGCGAGCTGTGGGGATCACCTCCACCGTGGTTAAAGTTGCAGCCGGATCTTTAGAATCTTTCCTGGTTTCTAGGGTTGTCAATCTAGCTAGGGCCTTGGAAGAATTGAAGGCATCTGGATTTTGGATTTATGGAACTGTTGCTGAATCAGGAGAAGCTCTCCCTAAAGTTAACTTTTCTGGGGCGATCGCCCTCGTCATTGGTTCAGAAGGCAGTGGGCTAAATTTACTAACCCAGCGCCATTGTGATTTTCTCATTTCTATCCCTCTCCAAGGTAATACTCCCAGCCTCAATGCTTCTGTTGCTGCTGGAATGAGCCTTTATGAAATCTACCGGCAACGGTGGACTACCCCCTTGAATATTTCTGGTCAGAGCAATTGCCAAAATAAATTGAACCATGTATAACAAAATGTAAAGAAATATGACCATCGCTCAATATCGTCCGCTCAACTTTATTGTCCATCGGCAGAGTCAATAGGCAGGCTAGTCAATGAATAACGTCCAAGATTTGTTAGTGAATACCCAAAACTTCCTTGGTTTCGCCTACTGGATTGAAATCAAAACCCAAACCCCCTCTTGTACTTACTACTTTGGCCCCTTTCAGAGCATAGAAGAAGCGGAAGAAGCCCAACACGGTTATGAAGAGGATCTCAGAGCTGAAGCTGCTGAAGGCATCAGTAGCCTGATTAAACAGTGTAAGCCTGAATCCCTTACTATTTCTGGAGACTTGGGGGAAATCGGTAATCGGCAGGAGGCGATAGGGAATTATCGGGAATAGGAAAGCCGGGTTTCAAAATTACCCATTACCAGGCCTGAGAGTCTAACCAATGGTCAATATCGGCTAAAACCAGGTTAGGGACTTCCCAAGGGAACAAATGGGCCGTTTGTGGATAACAGCGCCATTGACTCTTGGACAGAGCTTGTGCGGTTTCCCAACTGGAATCGGCTGTAATATGACAATCATGTGACCCAGCTAAAACTAAAGCTGGGCACTTAATCTGAGCGAGAGCATCTCGGCGATCGTAGCGCTCTCTCAGGGCCCGATTCAAGGCTTGATGGGCTGCCTGAGAAGTCGAGAGATAGGCTCTTGTGCCCTCCTGAGCTAAATAGCGATAGGCTTGGGGGGTATGTTGTCTGATTAAGGTGCGAAAGAGAGATCGCCTCCCAAACTGCTCAATATTCCACTCCCATCCTGGCTTGATCCCATTCAACAGGGCGGCTATCCCCGTATACAGATAATCCCTCCAATTGACTGGAGGATGATTCCCACGAGGGCGAGCTGCTGTAGCAATCAGAATTAGCCCCTTCACCCGTTGCGGATGTCTCAAAGCCAACTCCAGGGCCAAAATCCCCCCCAAAGACCATCCCAACAGCAAAAATGAGTCAATTCCCAACCGTTCTAGAAGCGCCTCAAGATCGGCCAAATGATCCGTTAACTCAAACTCTTCTCGTACCTGGGAACGACCATAACCGCGCAAATCTGGGGCCAACGTCCAAAACTGTTGAGAGAGGCGATCGGTAAATACGGACAGGCAGCCACTTGTCCCTGGATGGCCATGTAAACACAATACCGGGAACCCTTCCCCCTTCGACTCCACAAACAAATCCTGGCTCATGGCAAAACCTGAAATTCCCTTAATGCGGGGACGAAATTGTGATTTTCATGACTGGGACGACTCAGTTTAATTAAGGCAAAACGCTGGGCCGGAGTCAGTTGTGCCCATTGCTCCAGAGTCAAATTAACCGCTACACTCTCCGCTTTTTCCACTACAACTGTGGGTATAACGCTTGCATCCATCCAAGGGCGATCGGGATCGATCGCCAGATCCCTGGGAAATTCGCCCATTTTCGCGAAGACCAACTCTCGCAACTGTTCTCGATAGGTCTGCTGCTCCTCTAAAGTTTCACAAGGTAAAGCCATCAGCTCTTCTCTCTCCTCTACCGTCAATTGATGCCAATGGGTTAACTTCAGCTTCACGCCACAAGTATCCAATTTCATCCGTACCTGCATGGGAATACAGCGCAGGTCTTGCACAAAATCAGCTTCAAACTGAAAGAAAGATAGGTTTTTGCCCTGATTATCACTCATGAAGGATCTGTCAATGGGGGTTTCTACAGAGTGTAGCAACGAATGGAGTTGTGCGATCGAATCGCACAACAGAAGTGACACAAAAATACTGATGATTCGGTAGAACTTTACTGAATCTTTGAACTAATCTCGAAGCGATCCCTTCATTGGGCTTTGCGCCCTTCGCAAATCCCTATCCTCGTTCAATCCCCTAGAGATGACTTAACATAAAAATAGAAACACAATTTACAAACTATCCCATGACCAAAACAGCAATCATTACAGGAGTGACAGGTCAAGACGGTTATTACTTGAGTCAGCTACTCTTAGGAAAAGGATATCATGTAGTCGGGTTAGTCTCTCCTCAACGCAAAAAAAATGTTTCTAAACTAGGAGAGTTAGCAGAACAGATCGAGATTTATCCTGTAGAATTAACGGATAGCGAGGCTCTGATTGAAATGGTTGAAGCCAAGCATCCTGATGAAATTTATAATCTAGCTGCCCCTAGTTTTGTTCCGGATTCTTGGAACGATCCGTTAGGCACTTTAGACTTAGTAACTGGAACTGCAACTCGCTTACTCGATGCTGTTCGCAAAGGAGATTTAGACACTCGATTTTATCAAGCCAGTAGTTCGGAAATGTTTGGCGATGTGCAGTGTTCTCCCCAGGATGAAGAAACCGCCTTTCGACCCAAAAATCCCTATGCTGCCGCTAAACTTCATGCCCATTGGACTATGGTACATCATCGGCAACGATACGGTTTATTTGCCTGTAGCGGAATTTTATATAATCATGAATCTCCTCGCCGACCCCAAAATTTTGTTACCCGAAAAGTGTCTTTAGCAGCCGCTTCAATTAAGTTGGGTTTGAGAGAAAATTTAGAGATGGGAAGTTTGGAAGCTAAACGGGATTGGGGCTATGCTGGCGATCACGTGGAAGCCATGTGGCGAATGCTGCAAGCAGATGAACCAGAAGAATATGTAATTGGGACAGGAAAACTACATAGCGTTCAGGATTTGGTTGCTACGGCGTTTGCTTGTGTCGATTTAAATTGGGAAGACCATGTCACGATTAATCCCAAGTTTTTACGAAAAGATGAACATTTTCAATTGGTCGCGAATCCTACCAAGGCAAAGACGAAATTAGGATGGCATCCGCAGGTGAGTTTTGAACAATTGATTGAGAAAATGGTAAAACAGGATTTGGAGTTATTAAAACAGGGAGAGATAGGGAGATAGGGGGACACGGAGATCTCCTATTCCCTATATCTTATTCCCTATTCCCTATTCCTATGGATATATTTGTTTTTTTAGAAATCTTTAGCCTGGAAGGAGGTATCCAATCCTATGTTAAAGATATTCTCAGCAGTTATACACAACTGTGCGCTCAAGACCCCGATCAAAGGGCTGAAGTTTACCTGTTGCGAGATAAAGCGGGATGTGATAATCCTTTTGAGGGTGAACCGGGTCTGAAGTTTTATTACTTCAAAAAAGAACAAGCTTGGTTAGGTCGAATTCATTTAGCCAGTACGCTCTTTCTTCATTTACTCCAAAAACGGCCCCGTCGCGTGTTTTGTGGCCATGTGTATTTAGCGCACTTAATACAACTGTTATGCAAACCTCTGGGCATTCCTTATACGGTATTAACCTATGGTAAAGAAGTGTGGGAACCTTTAGCGCCGAAATATTACAATGCCCTCCAAAAAGCGGAATGGGTTTGGACGATTAGCCGTTATAGTCGAGATCAGACGAGTATCAATAATCAAGTCGATCGCCAGAAATTTGAGCTGCTTCCCTGTGCGATCGATGGGGATGTGTTTACCCCAGGGCCTAAAAATCTGGAGTTAGTGCAAACTTACCAGCTAGAGAATGCCAGAGTGTTGATGACTGTTGCTCGGTTGTGGAGTGGAGATATTTATAAAGGGGTTGATGTGACTATCCGAGCGTTGCCTAAAATTGCCCACGCTATCCCAGATGTGAAGTATTTGGTGATTGGACGGGGAGACGATCGCCCCCGGTTAGAGAAATTAGCTGAGGATCTGGGGGTGAGCGATCGCATCGTCTTCGCTGGTTTTGTGCCTGATGAGGCCCTTGTCGATCACTATCGTCTTGCCGATGCCTATATTATGCCATCCCAAGAAGGCTTTGGTATTGTATATCTTGAAGCGATGGCTTGCGGTGTACCCGTATTATCAGGGGATAATGATGGTTCCGCCGATCCCCTGGAAGATGGGCGTTTGGGATGGCAAGTCCCCTACCGAGACCCGGAAGCAGTGGCAACCGCGTGTATCGAAATTCTACAAGGGGGCGATCGCCGCTGTGACGGTTCCTGGTTACGGGAGCAAGCTCTCTCTGGGTTTGGAAAACCGGCCTTTACCCAACGGTTAGCTCAACTTCTCCATAACTGACAATTGGGTAACTGAGCCATTATCCTAGGAAGAGAAAATTCCATAAGGAGGCGATCTTGAACTTAAACGATTGGAAAAAACTTCAGATTAATCTATCCGGTATTGGCTTTTGGTTAGCCCTTTTTGGGGGAATTTGGCTCTTAGGATCGGTGGGTTTGGGCTGGATTGTCCATTCAATTCTGATTCTGATTGTCCTATTGGCGATCGCCCCTGTTATTTTTCTTATTGCTCTGCGCTGGTGGTTGCAACGAAATCTGATTGAGTCCTCTTGTCCCGTGTGCCAAACCTCATTTCCGGCGTTAAATAACACTCAAGTGCGCTGTCCCGGTTGTGGGGAACCCCTGAAAGTCGCCTCTGGCAAGTTTACGCGTTTAACTCCCGATGGCACAATTGATGTTGAGGCGATCGATGTGTCTGTACAACAAATCGATGACCGAGGAAGTTAGGAATGAGACGGCTTGAGGCGGTAAATCTGAAATTCATCGCTGTTCTCCAGATTTTAACTGGCTTTGCTCATTGAGTTTCTCTCGTAATTCCACTTGTTCCACTAATTCCTGATTCAAGAAATAATTGAGGAATGTTCGGATAATAGCGATCGCTCCCAATTTTCCCAAACTTTCCCAACTCGGCGCAACCGTTGTCGCTAAAATATCCGCCCCTAGCTGAAACTCCAGCGCCAACGCCAACCAAGACCCCAATTTAATTCGCAGCAGTACAAAAGGAGTATCCGAATTCCCTTGTGGCATTAGCTTCATTTGAGGCAGTAGCTGGATCGCTAATCGCAGAGTTTGCACCAAACCAAGGAGAATGCAAAATACAGCGATCATCTCAAAAGCTAGTTGAATGATTCCAATGAAGCCACTAAAGGCTTCTTCAACATGATGTATCCATTTCATAGTTTCAGGTTGGTGTCGTTTTCTCCTATAGCAGAGAAAGAGTCAGTTAGGACTCCGGCTCAATACTGAAACCTAGCTACCATAACCTATTCCCTATTCCCTATTCCCTATTCCCTAGCCCACAGCGCTATATTAACCGTTCATCCTGATTTTAAGGGCAGTCCGAATCTGAGCTTGTACCTGATCTTCGGGCAAATTGGCATCAATACGAATCATGCGCTCTGGATAGGTGTGGGACAGACTCTCAAAGCCCTGTTGGACGCGATGATGAAAGGCCAGATCTTCTTGTTCCATGCGATCGGCTGATGCCCTTTGGCGCATTCGTTTAAGTCCGGTTTCCACATCGACATCCAACCATAAGGTGACATGGCTTTGGATACCTTGTGTAGCAATTTGATTGAGTTGATGGATTAAGTCTAAACTTAAACCACGACCGTAGCCCTGATAAGCAAGGGTCGAATCGGTGAAGCGATCGCATAAAATAATTTTGCCTGCCTTCAGTGCCGGTTGGATGAACGCTTGGATATGTTGGGCGCGATCGGCTGCATAGAGTAACAACTCTGGAGTATCATAAATCCAACTATCCCCCAATAACACCTCTCGTAACCGTTCACCCAAAGGTGTACCTCCGGGTTCCCTGGTGATCAGGACTTCTTGAGAGAGCCAAGATCTCAGCCAATCTGAGGTTTGCTGGATTTGGGTCGTTTTTCCTGCACCCTCAATTCCTTCAAATACAATTAACTTGCCTAACCCAGGGGAAAAACGCTCTAATGGTTCTACAATCATAGTTTTTTGGCGATCGTACCCACCTCACTCATTCTCTCGTGTCAACAAGAGAGGGAATGACTGGTAAGATGAGTTTCGATAATATAGTTAAAATTATCCGTGTTTTACGTCCGGAGTGTTTTATGGCTCGGTACACTTGTTTATTTACAGTAGCGCTTCCCAATAACAATCTCCGGCAGTCGTTGATTGAGATTCTCAAATCCTTGAATATTGAGGTTCAATACGATAGAGCCGAGTACCTCATGGGACGCGAAAAGCCTGGCAAAGTCCCTTTTGGCAAATTAGTTACCGTGGAAGTGTTGATTGATAACACAACCGCTACTGAAACGGAAATTAAAATGACCTTAGTGGCCAAAAACGAAGAGCTACCTTTACAACTGGACAATCACTGTCATCAACTGTTTCAACAGGTTAGCAAGCAAATTCAAGACAGCAGTCAATTGAAGTTGATTGATACAGTTCCTGGATAACCCGATGGCGAGTAGTGGAGTAGGGAGTGGGGCGTAGGGCGTAGGGGACGATCCCCAATGACCTGTTACCGATTACCCATGACCTATTACCCATTACCGGTACGTAGGGCTACATATCTTCTTCGCCCATCATACCGGGGCTAATTAAGGTAATATCGAATTCATCTGATGCGGGAGTTGTGACCACACTTTCCCGGACTAATAGATAATAACTAGCTCTTACTTGGGGGCCGAAGACAATTTCATCTTCATTCTTGAGGTCATGGGTGGGGACTTTTTTACCATTGACCATAATCCCGTTAGCGCTTCCTTTGCCTTTAAGATTACCGTCAACGATGCGGTAATAGTAATTTCCGTCTTCCTTGGGTAACCGGACTAGGGTCGCATGGCGACGAGAGACGAACTGGGAATATAGGCGAATATCGCTCTGTTCATGGCGACCGATGGAGTAAACCGGGGCTTCGAGTGTAAATTCTCGCCGTCCCTTATCGTCTTCAATAATGAGGAGATGATTTTGGTTAGATTGGGCAGAAGTTTCGGTCATTATTTAGATTACACCTATTCAATAACATCAATAACTTAGGGTTTAGTCCTCATTTAAGAGGTTTTAGGGAAGGGGCAAAGGACACGAAGCCTTGTTAACCGTAGATTTTGGGATTCCTTTTCTAGTTTAAACGCTCTTGATGGAGATAGTTACTCTAATTGGGAGTATTTTTAGAGAAACCATGAGTACAATCACTGGAGAATGGAAGCCCCCAGATGAGTACAACAAAGTGACAATTTTAATCGATTCTAGCCATATTGTGAAGTAGGAGAGCGGATCTGCCAACAGTAGTAAGACAAGCTATTGTGTATTGCCTCTTGCCTATTGCCCATTCCCTATTCCCTGGCGCGAAGGTTAGGCTGTCAAGTTGGGTAACGTCGGCGCAACAGCAGAGAGTTGGTGACGACACTGACGGAGCTAAAGGCCATGAATGCACCCGCAGTGGCTGGAGAGAGGAGAATACCGAATTGCGGCAGAAACAACCCCGCAGCTAGGGGGATGGCAAGGATATTGTAGGCAAAGGCCCAAAAGAGATTTTGGCGAATTTTGCTAAAGGTATCTCGACCGAGGGCGATCGCGTGGGGAATGTCGGCGAGCCGATCGCCGATCAACACCAGTTGTGCTGTATCCATAGCTACTTCAGTAGCACTCTGTAGAGCAATTCCCACATCGGCTTGAGCTAAGGCAGGCCCATCGTTGATGCCATCTCCCACCATGGCAACACGGGCGGATTTTTGTAACCTAGCGATCGCCTCAGCTTTGGCTTCGGGTTTCACTTCTGCCTGAATTTCGTCCTGACTCAGTCCCAGTTTTTCACCCACAGCGTGGGCAGTTGCTTGGCGATCGCCGGTTAGCATCATCACGCTTAAGCCCATCTGCCGCAGAGTTTCCAGGGTTTCCCGTGCTTGGGGACGCAGGGGATCGATAATCCCTAACCATCCAGCCCATTGGCCATTAAGGGCGATCGCTACGACGGTTTTACCCTCTTGGGCAAGTTGGTCAATTTCTTCAGTATTCGCGGGTAAAATAATATCTTGTTGCGCTAGCCATTCGGGGGTTCCTAACCGTACCCGTTGTTGCTCTACCCAGGCTTGAACGCCGTAACCTGGAAAGGTTTGGAAGCTTTCCGCTGAGGGTAAGGTGAGTTCCTGCTTTTGGGCTGCATCTAAAATAGCACGGGCGAGGGGATGGTTTGTGCCTTGTTCGACGGCTGCCGCAGTTCCCAGGAGGCGATCGCTACTCCAACCTAGGGCCGGATTGGGGATACAATCGGTGACTACGGGAGTGCCTTGGGTGAGAGTTCCGGTTTTGTCAAAACTGATTACGTCGATGGCGTTCAGTTGTTGTAGAGCTTGTCCACCTTTGATCAGAATGCCTTGTTTTGCGCCAATTCCTGTACCGACTAAGATGGCGGTGGGAGTGGCTAACCCTAGGGCGCAGGGACAAGCGATGACTAAAACGGCGATCGCCAATTTTAAGCTCAGTAGGACGGGAGAATAGGGGGTTTCCCCAGTTGCTAGTACATGGGGCCACAGTTGCACGCCCAACAGTTCCCAGAAGAGAAAGGTTAACGTGGCGATCGTCATAATGCCGTAAACAAAATAACCGGCTACCGTATCGGCCAGTTGTTGAATGGGCGCTTTACGGGTTTGGGCATTTTCCACCCATTGGATAATTTGACCTAAGGTTGTATCTGAGCCAATGCGGGTTGTTTCCAGAGTGATAAGTCCGGACTCATTCACCGTTCCCGCACTAACCAAATCTCCCGCCTGCTTGGGTACGGGGATCGCTTCCCCGGTAATCATACTTTCGTTGACCGTGGTTTCTCCACCGACGACGCGCCCATCCACGGGAAAGCGTTCTCCGGGTAATACTCGCAACCATTCCCCTACTTTCACGGTTTCAGCCGCAATATCAACGGGGGTTTCATCCGGCGTTGAACCGACGGGAATCAGGTGCGCTCGTTTGGGCTGTAGGGCTAAGAGGGCACTGAGATCGGCGGCAGCTTGGCTTCTGGCTCTGGCTTCTAGGGTACGACCGAGGAGAATAAAGCCTAGGAGCATCACTGGTTCGTCAAAGAAGCATTCCCATCCGGTTTGGGGAACGAGCAGGGCAATGGTGCTAGTGGTGTAGGCAGCGATCGCCCCTAAGCCGACTAAACTATTCATATTGGGGCTATTGTTCCATAATCCCCGCGCCCCTTCGATAATGATGTTTCGTCCGGGAAAGAGGAGAGCAAGGGTGGCTAAACCCCAGTGAAACGCCATGGAACTCAGAAGGGGTAAATCGTGAAATCCATGGCCGGTAAAGGATAACAGCAATAAAGAGGCGGCGATCGCCAATTCTTTTTGATGTGCTTTAAGTTCCTGTTGATACCGCTGTTGGGGAGAAAGGGAGGAATTTCCAAGGTTTTCCGGCGATCGCAGTTGGCTGGGAAATCCTGATTCTGTTAGCTTTTCAGCCAATTGAGTCCCATTGACCGCGCCACTCTCATATTCTACTGCCGCTACAGCCGTCACTAAATTAACACAAGCAGACCGGACTCCTGGCTGTTGAATCAGTTGCCGTTCTACAGCTTGGACGCATCCAGCACATTTCATTCCCGTCACATCTAAGGTTAGGGTTTCGAGGGGCATCGAGTCTTGGGGGACTGGTGTTTGGGGAACGACTTGCATAGGTTGCTCTAGAACTCTCCACTACGATCTCTGGTCTAGTTTAGAGCAAGCTTATGGAACAAGAAAATTAAAAAATTCCTTCTAAGCAATAGCTCATTAACAATTCCTTCTTCCTTCCAATCTTTTTCAATATCAATTTTCTCATTTTTAATCGGAATATGAACATGAATATTTCTGATTTTCTTCTTCCCTTCCCACCCCAGAAACATCCAAAGATATTGATCGTGAGTTTCATCAAATACCAAACACCTTTCTCGAGCAAGGTTCGATGAACCAGAGATCCATTCATGATCTTCAGTTAAAATTGGTTGAATTCGAGTCTCGATCGTTTTGTAGTTGAGCGATTATAGGCTGGTGATTTTCATTGATCTCTAGCCGATAATTTGATATAATATCACACCGTATTTATAAACAGGCTTTAACTATGCAATCTAATAATTATGAATTTGATGGTTCCCAGAATGTGCTGATTGGGCAATTAGCCAGTCGCATGAAATTTGTTAGTATCTTTTTAATGATTGGTGGAGTTCTGACAGTCATCTTTGGGCTGCGCGGATCGCAAGAAGGAATCGGAGCGATGATTTCGGGAGTAGCTGATTTTTTAATCGGCATTTGGACCTATCAAGCCTCTACTGCCTTTAAGCGAATTGTCGATACTGAAGGTCAGGATATAGAACACTTAATGGGTGCATTAGGAGAGTTGCGAAAACTTTACACCTTACAATATTGGGTTTTGATCGTTACATTAGTCGCTCTCATTTTGGTCTTAGTCTTGGGTGTGGTTTTAGGGTTGTTTGGGGGTTTAGGCTAGAGTAATGATGGTAAAACTAACTATAGTCAAAGTTCTACCGTCACTACCATTCACCTCTTATTTCTTGCTGATACTCTAAAGGATATTTCCCCAATCTAATTGCCCCAGCATATTTGACTCTATCGAACTCTTCTTTTCTTGACCATTGAGAATGTTCTAATAACTTTTCAACTTTATTGACTAGACATGAGTGATTTATCATAGCATATTTTTGTAGATCGAGTAAAAACATGTAGAGATTCCAATGATGGAATAAAAATAACCTTAAACTCTAACCGACCTTTAAATTGAGGAGTGCCAATCATAAAGTGTTATTTACAGAAGATTCTACGAGTAGGAGCGATCGCCCTGTAAACTAAACTAGGAACTTACTCTGGTTCCCAAGTTAAACCGGAAAATCAGTCTATGGCCACAACATCAGCAGGCGATCGCCCATTACCCTCCTGGAACAATACTCAAGCCGACTATCCCCAAGATAAGTGCATCCATCAGTTATTTGAAGCCCAAGCCGAGCGAACCCCTGACTCGGTGGCTGTTGTATTCGAGTCCAAACAACTAACCTATAGGGAATTAAACGCCAAAGCCAATCAACTGGCTCGCTACTTGCAAAGGTTGGGAGTCGGCCCAGAGGTATTGGTGGGTCTGTGGGTCGATCGCTCCTTGGACATGGTAGTGGCTATGTTGGGAATCCTCAAAGCCGGTGGCGCTTATGTACCCTTAGACCCCGCTTATCCCCAAGAGCGAATTGCCTTGATGGTTGAAGATGCCGCTTTGTCAATTGTCGTCACCCAAGAGCAAAATGCCAAGAAACCGGGTTTCTACGAGAAATCTCTGTCTCCCCACCAAATCCTACATAGAAAACCAGTTTCTCCATCGGGATCGCCTGCTTTAAAATGGGTTAACTTAGACAAGGATTGGGACAAGATATCGCAACAGAGTCCAGAAAACCTAGAAAGTAATATTAATGCTGAAAACTTAGCCTATATTATCTACACTTCCGGCTCCACAGGCAAACCCAAAGGCGTGCAAATTACCCACCGTTCAGTCGCGAATTTGTTACATTCGATCGCTACTTCTCCGGGATTGAGCATTCAAGACACCCTGATTGCTGTGACCACCATTTCTTTTGATGTTTCAGTCCCAGAAATCTATGGCCCTTTAAACGTCGGCGGAAAAGTTGTTATTGCCAGTCGCGAAATGGCCAAAGACCCCGCACAGTTAATGGCATTAATTCACAAACACAGTGCCACAATCATGTCAGCCACTCCAGCCACTTGGCGAATGCTGTTAGATGCCGGT
Source organism: Roseofilum sp. Guam (assembly GCF_017746735.1). NCBI lineage: Bacteria > Bacillati > Cyanobacteriota > Cyanophyceae > Desertifilales > Desertifilaceae > Roseofilum > Roseofilum sp. Guam. Next base: position 68,265 of record NZ_JAGHZN010000022.1, read on the forward strand.
TGGCAAGGGAGCCAACACCTGAAAATTATTTCTACCGGAGAGCGCTTATCCAGGACATTAGCTAACCCATTATTAGAAAAATGTGCCTCTCTTTGGAACTTGTACGGGCCGACAGAAATTACCGTTTGGGCAACCCTGTACCGAGTCAAACCTGGTGAAGGGAAAATAGCGATCGGACGACCCATTGCTAACACAAAAACTTATATTCTCGATTCAGATCGAGAACCCGTTCCCATTGGCGAATCCGGAGAACTGCATATCGGGGGTTCGGGTTTAGCGCGGGGATATTTAAACAGACTAGAACTCACCACAGAAAAATTTATTCCTAATCCCTTTAGTCAAGATCCTAACTCCCGTCTCTACAAAACTGGAGATTTAGCTCGCTACTTACCGGATGGAAATATTGAATATCTCGGACGCATCGATCACCAAGTAAAAGTACGAGGTTATCGTATCGAACTCGGGGAAATCGAAGCCACTCTCAGCCAAAATCCAGAAGTCAAACAAGCGATCGTTGAAGCAAGGGAAGATGTCCCCAACCAGAAACGCTTAGTCGCATACATCGTTCCCGGTTCTGCCACTGACGAGCAAGACCCAGAAGATACCAGCGAACAAACCCAAAAATGGCAGAAAATATGGGATGAAGCTTATATCCAACCCGACGAAGCCCAAGATGGCAGCTTTCATATTGGCGGCTGGAACGACTCTTATACCGGCAAAGACCTCGACCCCGAACAAGTGCGAGAATGGGTTGACTATACCGTAGAGCGGATTCTATCCTTGCAGCCCGATCGATTATTAGAAATTGGCTGCGGCACGGGGTTGCTTCTGTTTCGGATGGCTCCCCAATGCCAGCATTACTACGCCACGGATCTTTCAGGGGAAGCCATTCGTTACCTAGAACGACAAATGGGTAATAACGAGTTAGCCCAGTCAGTCACCCTGCGACAGACTCCAGCAGATGGATTAAGTGAAATAGTCCAAGAAACTTTTGACACCGCTATCTCCAACTCAGTAATTCAGTTTTTCCCCAGTATCGATTATTTGGTGGAAGTTATCGAAACGGCGGTATCGTTACTCGAACCCGGAGGGCAAATTTTCCTAGGGGACATCCTCAGTTTACCCTTGTTGGAAGCCTTTCATACCTCAGTGCAGTTATATCAAGCATCCGCTGAACTGTCTGTAGTAGAATTAAGGCAAAGGATCGGCGATCGCCTTTCGCGAGAGCAACGACTCATTATTGACCCTGATTTCTTCATTGCTCTCAAACAACACTTACCCCAAATTAGCCATGTAGAAATTCAACTCAAGCGCGGGCATTACCAAAACGAACTCACTCGTTTCCGCTACGATGTGGTTCTTCATATCGGCAAAAAATCCCAAAATGCCACAAAATCCCCCATTTATCTAAACTGGCAACCCGATAATTTAACTGTGGCGGCAGTTCGCCAACAACTGGAAGAAACTGCGCCAGAAATCCTCGTTCTCACCCGCGTTCCTAACGCTAGAATTTGGGCAGACTTGCAAGCGATAGACAGGTTAGCCAGTCCTGAATGTCCCGAAACTGTCGGAGAACTACGACAACAGATTACCCCAGAAGGCATTGAACCCGAAGATTGGTGGCAATTGGAATCCGAAGTCGATTATCGGATTAACATTACTTGCTCAGGCAATAGTAGTGAAGCTTACTATGATGTCCTATTTATTCGCTCCGACAGCAACATCATTCCAGATAACACAATTATTACACCTCAAGAAAACCAACTCAAACCTTGGAGTGCTTATGCCAATCAGCCCTACACCGGCAAGCAACACCATCAATTAATTCCTCAGTTGCGCGAGTTCCTGCAAGAAAAACTGCCCGATTATATGGTGCCATCAGCATTTGTGCTTCTGGACGAACTGCCCCTAAGTCCCAGCGGTAAAGTCGATCGCCGCGCCCTCCCTGCCCCGGATAAATCTCGCCCAGTTCTCGATGTAGAATTAGTTCCACCGCGAACTCCCACCGAAGAAATTCTCGCCGGGCTTTGGGCAGAATTGTTAACGCTCAATGAAATTGGAGTCCTAGACAACTTCTTTATGTTGGGAGGAGATTCCATCCAAGCCACTCAACTGATTTCGCGAGTCCGGGATACTTTTGGGGTTGAACTATCCTTGCATCGGTTATTTGAATCGCCAACTGTGGCAGAATTGGCAGAAACTCTACTCGGCACTTCCAGCCAACAACAAGCAACCCTCCAACCCATACCGCGAGAGGCAGAACTTCCCCTATCGTTTGCCGAACAACGCTTATGGTTTCTCGATCAATTGCAGGAAAAAAGTATCGCCTATAACGAACAAGAAGCCTTGCGTTTGACGGGTTCGCTCTCGATAGAAGCCCTAGAGATGGCACTGCAAGAAATTGTTCGCCGTCACGAGAGCTTGCGGACTAATTATCAAGCCGTAGAAGGTTCTCCAGTCCGGGTGATTCACGAGATTCAGAAACCCGGTTTCTTTAGTCAACTCGCTTCTACAGCCAATACTGACACAGAAACCCGGTTTCTTGAGTTGCAGCGTTTAGCCGCAGAAGAAATTCAGCAACCCTTTGACCTAGCAAACGATCCTTTACTACGAGTAACCCTATTCCAGTTAGCCCCCGATGATTATGTACTGTTGCTCACCATGCACCATATTATTACTGATGGCTGGTCAACAGGAGTATTGAGCCACGAGTTAGAAGTTCTCTACGGGGTTTATGTGCAAGGGAAACCGTCACCATTACCCGCACTGCCCATCCAATATGCTGATTTTGCTTGCTGGCAGCGGCAACCGACGACTGCGGAAATGCTCGCGCCCCAACTGGCTTACTGGAAACAACAGTTAGCCGGAACACCTCCTTTATTAGAATTGCCCACGGATTATCCCCGGAAAACCGTGCAGACGGCTAACGGAGGGAAAGAGTTTTTTGAACTGGGAATCGAATTTACCCAACGGCTAAAGCGTCTGAGTCAGGAGTTGGGCGTGACTCTATTTATGACCCTATTTGCCACATTTAGCACCTTACTTTATCGCTATAGCTCTCAAGAAGATATTGTTGTCGGTACGCCGATTGCTAACCGCAACCGCAGCGAAATAGAAGGACTAATTGGCTTTTTTGTCAATACTTTGGTGTTGCGAAGTCAATTTGAAGACAATCCCAGTTTCTCCCAACTTTTGCAACAAGTGCGGCAAACCTTCTTGGATGCCTACGCCCATCAAGATGTCCCCTTTGAGCAATTGGTGGAGGCATTGCAACCAGAACGCAGCCTCAGCCACTCGCCGATTTTTCAGGTGATGTTTGCTCTGCAAAATGCACCGATGAAACCTTTAGAGTTGCCAGAGCTGAGTTTTAATTGGTTACAGATGGAAAGTGCCAAAGCCAAGTTCGATTTAACATTGTCCATGGAGGAGACAGCAGCGGGATTAATTGGCTATTGGGAATACAATCGCGATTTGTTTGAATCCACAACAATTCGTCGCATGATGGGGCATTTCAAGACGTTGCTAGAAGGAATTCTAGCTAATCCCAAAGCGCAAGTTAGCGAACTACCGTTACTGATAGAAGCGGAACGCCATCAATTATTAGTAGAGTGGAACGATACTTTTGCCGAATCTCCCCAGGAAAAGTGCATCCATCAATTATTTGAGGAGCAAGTAAAACGCACTCCCGATTCTGTAGCAGTGGTTTTTGAGGACAAACAGCTAACCTATCGGGAACTCAACGGGAAAGCAAATCAATTGGCGCATTATTTGCAAAACTTGGGAGTCGGGCAGGATGTGCTGGTGGGGATTTGTGTAGAGCGCTCTGTGGAAATGATAGTAGGACTGTTGGGAATTCTTAAAGCAGGTGGGGCGTATCTGCCTTTAGACCCCAATTCTCCTCCAGATAGATTAGCTTATCAAATCTTAGATGCCCAAGTATCAGTGTTGCTGACTGAGAAAAAGTTGGGGCATCTACACCTACAAGAGCGAGTACGTCAGGTTTTGTTAGATGTAGATTGGAGGGTAATCGCACAAGAAGCAAATAGCAACTTAGTGACTCAAGCCAAGCCAGACAACTTGCTCTACGTTATTTACACATCAGGAACTACGGGTCAACCCAAAGGAGTCGCGATCGCACATAAATCGATGATCAACTACCTTCATGGGATTGTTCGGCAATTTAATCTCAACTCTTGTGAACACTTTGCTTTGGTCTCTAGTATTACTACTGATTTAGGGAACACGATCATTTTTCCAGCTTTATGCACAGGAAGATGTCTTCATATCATCTCCCAAGAAACATCTTCTCAACCCGATGCTTTAGGAGATTATATACAGCACCAAAACATTGATTGCCTCAAAATTGTGCCCTCCCATCTTATGGCTTTGCAAAGCTCGTCTCGTTCGGAGCAATTGTTACCCCGTCAAGTTCTAATCTTAGGCGGTGAAGCTTCTCGTTCCGATTGGGTGGGTTACCTTCAATCTCAAGCTCCCCAATGTACGATCTTCAATCATTACGGACCGACTGAAGCGACCGTTGGCGTATTAACTTATCGATTGGAGCCAGAGTTATCAATAGAAAATAGTTCAACGCTTCCTCTGGGGTGTCCTCTTCCCAATACCCAAATCTATATTCTCGACCAGCATCTCCAGCCTGTCCCCATAGGCGTACCGGGCGAACTCCATATCGGCGGTGCAGGGTTAGCGCGAGGCTATCTCAACCGCCCCGAATTAACCGAGCAAAAGTTTATCCCCAATCCCTTTAGTGACGAACCGGGTTCGCGCCTCTACAAAACCGGCGATAAAGCGCGCTATCTCCCGGATGGCAAGATTGAATTTATCGGACGCATCGACAACCAAGTGAAAATCAGAGGTTTCCGCATCGAACTCGGAGAGATTGAAGCAACTTTAGCCCAACATCCCAATGTGGGTGAAGCCGTGGTTATTGTTCGCGAAGATACTCCAGCAGATAAACAACTGGTCGCCTACATGGTCACTAAA
>NZ_JAGHZN010000023.1:0-73172 GCF_017746735.1 Roseofilum sp. Guam
ATTCCAGGAAACATCCACAAATAGCCCCTGGTTCCAGCTAAGTCCTGGACCTTCCAAGAACCATGGGTGGAGTGGGGTGGGAGTTGGGGTGGGAGTTGGAGTGGGAGTTGGGGTGGGAGTGGTATCGTTATCAGCGATCGCCGCTGTCACACTAGCCAGAGTAATATTATTAAAACTCGCATCCGTGCTAGTGCTGGTATGACGAATTGTACTACTATGATTCCCTTCCACTGCCGTATCATCGACTGCTGTTAAAGTTGCCGTTTGCGGTGTATTCCAGTTTGCAGGAGTAAAGGTAAACGTCGTTGGATTGACCGTCGATTGATTATCGGGTGTTGCTGTAATGGTGACATTGGCAGACGGTTGTTGAGTTAAAACCAAGGTATAACTGTCCGTTGCCCCTCCTTCGGTTAAATTCGTGCTTCCTCCAGATTCTACAAAGCTCACTGAACCAGGAGAAGGAGATCCAGTGTCATTATCCGTAATGGTAGCGGTAACGGTTGGCACAGGGGAATTATTATAACCTGGATCGCTTGGAGCATTAACCGTATGGCTAATGGTACTACTGTGATTTCCCTCAGTCACATTATCATCGACTGCTGTCAGAGTAACGGTTTGGGCGATATTCCAACTGTTAGGAGTAAAGATAATCGTTGACGGTGCTGCTGTGGATTGATTATCTGGAGTAACACCAACAATAACATTACCAATCGGTTGGCGACTCAGACGTAGGGTATAAGTATCCGTATTGCCGCCTTCTGCGATCGCTGTACTTCCTCCAGTTTCCTCTACAATAACCCGTCCCACTTCCGCATTTGTCACGGAGACATCACTCGGATCGATACCGTTGTAGTTCGTATCCGTACTGGTAGCTGCTGCCAACAGCACTTGATAGGCAATATCGCCATCTTCAAGATTATCAGCAACTCCAGTAACTGTAACCGTTTGCACCGTATCCCAATTACTTGGTGTAAACACCAGGTTTTGGGGCGCAACCGTTCCTTCTGTGGTATCACTACTGCTAACCGGAATGGTCACATCTGCCGTTGGCTGGGTATTGAGTACGACTGAAAATTGGGCTGTGCCTCCGGCTTCCGTTGTCGTCAGTCCGGTGGTTGGATTAACCGTAATACCAACCGTGTCGTTATCTACATTAGTGGCGGTAACTTGGGAAGGAGAGAGGGTATTGTAATTGGTATCGCTACTGCTGGCACTGACGGCAATCGTATAATCAATATTACCATCAGCAATTTGATCGTTAACTCCAGTAAGAGTAACCGCTTGAGTGACATTCCAGTTTTGTGAAGTAAAGGTTAATGTGGCTGGAGAAACCGTCCCTTCACTGGTGTCATTACTGGTCAGATTAACGGTCACGTCAGCCGTAGGTTGGGTATTGAGAGAGACATTGAAATTAGCCGTTCCCCCCGCTTCGGTGGTGGTTAATCCGGTTTGAGGTTCGAGCTTCAAACCGGGAATATCATCATCTAAGATCTCTAAAACTGTAGTACTCTGCGAACCAAGTTCGGCATTACTGAGGTTATCCAGGTTAAAATTAATGGTTTCTGTGGATTCCGTTTCTGAGTCTTGTTGAATGGTAACGGGAACAGTTTTGGTGGTTTCATTCGGATTAAAAGTGACCGTGAGGGGGAAGTTACTATTGTCATAATCCCCATTTGCTCCTCCAGTGGCGGTTCCTCCAGTAATATTAACCTGCACTTGGGAAGTAACATCTAAGTTGCCACTGCGGTTGAGGGTAATTTCGCCATTGACGAGACTGCCATCTTCATTCACTTGATAGGTGGCTTCTGAGAATTCAATCAAGGTATTGGAGAGATAGCGTTGGGCGTAGATTCCTGTGGCATCGCCATCTTGGACTTCACTTTCCCAAGCGATCGCCAGTCGCCCATTATCAGACACTGCGATCGCGGGATTGTTCTGATCGTTCGCCGTCTCGGTATTGACTTGAAATTCCGCCCCTTGCGGTTGTCCTTGAGAATTATACTGCCGAGCGTAAACCCCGTCTGCATCGCCATCTTGCCCAGCACTTTCCCAGGTAATAAAAAAGCCACCACTATTCTCCATGGTGACTTCCGGCGATTTTTGCTGCCCCGTGGTAAAGGTATTAACCTGAAATTCCGCGCCTACTGCTGCACCATTACTATCGTAGCGTTGGGCATAAACCCCTTCCTGGCTTCCATCTTGACTGGCACTTTCCCATACAATGACAAATGCCCCATTATCATTCATGGATACTGAAGGACTACGCTGATCGTCAGCAGTAAAGGTATTAACTCTAAATTCTCCTCCCACAGCGCTGCCATTACTGTCATAGCGTTGGGCATAAATACCAGCACCGCTACCATCTTGCCCGTTACTTTGCCAAGTAATAATAAAATTGCCATTGGCATTCATGGCTACTGAAGGGAAAGCTTGAGAGCCATTGGTCGTGGTATTAACTCTGAATTCTGAACCAGCTACAGTTCCATCGCTATTGTAGCGCTGGGCATAAACTCCACCTTCGCTCCCATCCTGGCCATTGCTTGTCCAAGACACGACAAAGTTACCATTGGCACTCATCCCCAAGCTAGGAGCAGACTGGTTATCATTGGTTGCGGTATTAACCTGAAATTCACCTCCTTGAGGAGAGCCAGCACTATTGTAGCGTTGGGCATAGATTCCGTAGCCACTGCCATCTTGTCCACCGCTCGTCCAGGCGATCGCAAAATCACCATCGGAGTCAATCCCAATCGTTGGCTCATATTGAAAGTTATCCGTAAAGGTGTTCACTCTAAATTCGCCACCCTGAGCTACTCCCGCATTGTTGTAGCGTTGAGCATATACGCCAGATTGATCGTCTCCTGGCTGGAAGTAGCTTGTCCAGGTCACGACGAAATCACCATCGCTGTCTATGGCGATCGTTGGAAGTTGTTGAACGCGTGCTGTTGTCGTATTAACTTGGAATTCTGAACCAACCGGATTAACAGCCATTAGTTTTCTCTCCTAGGGGAATATAGGGTAAATGCAAGGATTATGGGGTAATTTATTGTGAGTTAATATTATCAATTGATTTCTCTTTTGGAGAACATCACCACAGAGTTTAATCATTACAGGTGAGAGGATTTTGAGATTTTATCAAATGAGCATTTATCTCGCGTCAGCGATCTCTCACAGGATTGCCTCTTCCCCTAAAGTACCCAAACTTGCGCTATCGCGGATCGCTAGACTCTCCCCTTTCCGAGGAAGGACGCAACCAATAGGCAAAGTCAGGAGCGCTAAAGGCTTGGCGAGTCGCTGGTTTTTCCAAATTTAACAGGGTGGGTCGATTGACTCCAGTAAGAACTTGGATATCATACAATTCTTGAGCACCACTGGAAAAGGTTAAGCGGCCCATCGGTTTTCCAGTTTTCAAGTCAATGAGCGCTACACCACAGACTAAACTCGGAAATCGAGTTTGCAGGGGCAAACCACCAAAAATAGCGGTTTCTCGAATTTGCGATAAGGCGACTAATGCCGTGTTTTCCACGAAGGCTAAACCGCGACCAAAGCCCGGTAAAGCACACACGATATCATAAGTGTGGGTTTTGGGATCGATACGCCACAGTTCCCCAGTGCCAGAGTTGAGCGTCCACAAATAACCCTGATACCATCGTGGAGAATGGGGCATGGATAGACCCTCGATGATGATTTCGTTGCTTTCTACGTCTAGAATAATGCCGCCTGTAGCTTTATGGGGTCGCCATCCTCCCACGGTATTACTTTTACCTAGAGCCGTGACATATTTGGGTTTTCCGTTAACCATGGCTAGGCCATTGAGGTGACATCGATCTTCGGGTGCCAGTTCAGTGATAAACGGGGGTTGCCATCGGGGAACAAAGCTAAATTCATGACTGAGGGTGGCTAGAGTGGAAAATCGGGTATTGACAATCCAAATTTCATCTTGGCCAAAACTGAGGTCATGGATATTCAGGTCTCCCGTCCAATAGCTAACGCGAGGCAGATAGAGGCTATCATAACGACCGGGTTGATGCTCGAGGTAGTCGGTTGCGAGGGTGGGGGAATTAGCACAGATAATCACTTGATGACGGGTGGCGATCGCTAAACGATTACCAGATACAGCTAACCCCATGGGTTTATCAAACTGGCGTAATAATAAATTAATCTGCTGTCCATTCCATCCGATCGCCGCTACGCTACCGGCTTGATAGGTGCTTAAAATGAGACTATGATTAGCCTTGGAGAGCCATTCAATAAATCCTGGATCGGCATGACAGGCGATCTGATTTTGGGGAGAAGCCAGTTGGGGGTCAAGAGTCATAGCACTGTTTGATCGGAGTTTCCAAGGGCGATCGGATGGAATCTTAATTTTCTTGTTATAACTAAGCTGTAGTCGTTATTTTTGGTGTGAGGGCAGCATACAGCGTGAAGGTCTTATTAATTTATCCCCTATTTCCACAAACCTTTTGGTCTTATGATACCCTCTTGGACTTAGTAGACCTCAAAGTGTTGTTTCCTCCATTAGGACTGATCACTGTAGCCAGTATTTTACCGCAAGAGTGGGAATTTAAATTATGCGATCGCAACGTGCGTCCCGTCACCGAAGCAGAATGGGAATGGGCCGATCTCGTGATCCTCTCCGCCATGATCGTTCAAAAACAAGACATCATTGACCAAATTCAAGAAGCCAAACAACGCGGAAAATTAGTAGCGGTTGGCGGTCCTTATCCGACCTCAGTACCGGGTGAAGTGCAAGCTTCCGGAGCTGATTTTCTTGTCTTAGATGAAGGAGAAATCACCCTTCCTTTACTCGTCGAAGCCTTAGAAAGAGGCGAAACTAGCGGCATCTTTAGAGCCACCGAAAAACCCGATGTAACCATCACCCCCATTCCCCGATACGATCTACTCGAATTGGATGCCTATGACTCCATGTCTGTGCAATTTTCCCGTGGCTGTCCCTTTCAATGCGAATTCTGCGATATTATTACCCTCTATGGTCGCAAACCCCGCACCAAATCACCTCAGCAACTCTTAAAAGAACTCGACTATTTATATGAATTGGGTTGGCGCAGAGGCGTGTTTATGGTCGATGACAACTTCATTGGTAATAAACGCAATGTTAAATTACTGCTCAAAGAACTCAAAGTTTGGCAAGCAGAACATGACTATCCCTTCCGTTTTAATACCGAAGCCTCCGTTGATTTAGCGCAAGATACAGAATTAATGGATTTAATGTGCGAGTGTTATTTTGATGCGGTCTTTTTAGGCATCGAAACCCCCGATGAAGACAGTTTGACCTTAACTAAAAAATTTCAAAATACAAGAGGCTCTCTATCAGAGGCTGTTGAGACGATTACTCGTCATGGTTTGCGCCCCATGGCAGGCTTTATTATTGGTTTCGATGGAGAGAAAAAAGGAGCCGCCGATCGTATTATTCGCTTTGTTGAACAAGCAGCGATTCCTACAGCCATGTTTGGCATGTTACAAGCCTTACCCACAACAGCGTTATGGGATCGGTTAGAAAAAGAAGGACGGCTCTTTTATGATGGGAAGCAGGATGTAAATCAACGGAATTTAATGAATTTTATTCCCACTCGTCCCATTGAAGAAATTGCCCAGGAATTTGTGGAAGCCTTTTGGAAATTATACGATCCTGAAGTGTTTTTAGATCGCACCTATCGCTGTTTCCTCAAATTAGGAGCGCCTAAAGCTACGCCTCCAGGAAAAGTTCCGAATTGGAAGGATGTGCGCGCTCTAAGTATTATTATTTGGCGACAAGGATTTCAACGGAAAACGCGTTGGAAATTTTGGCATCACTTATTTTCAATTCTGCGCCATAATCCTGCTGTTTTGGAGCATTACTTGATTGTTTGTGCCCATATAGAACACTTTATGGTTTATCGAACTATTGTTCGAGATGATATCGATCAGCAGTTACAAGAGTTTAAGAAAAAAGAGAGGCAACTTTCACAAATACCCTCTACACCACTAGGAATATAGCGTGAAGCTCTAGGCAATAGGAAATAGAAAATGTCCTAATACCATTTCTCTTTAAGATTGCCATTAATCGATCCTTGGGAGGCAAGGGGCTGGGGGCCCCTTGTTAAAGCGCATCATCATAGAGAAATGGGATAACTCTCCCGTTCTCTACTATAAAAGATAGGGCTGTTTAATTTGCCCTTCTTTAATCCCTGGTTGTAAGGGGAGAAACAAGAGAGCGTGACTAAATCAAACTGAATTTAGAGTTGAGTCAATTAACACTGAGACACTCTAAGAGAGTCTACAAGAACGGTATATGTAGGGGCGAAAATTTTTTCGCCCCTACAAAAACATCTCACTGTTATTTGAATTGACTATGAGACGTGACTTATACCCCTGAATCAACTGATTCCAAGTTGTTGGTTGGGTATCCAACTTCCATGTAACCCATAGGGAATATGATGTTGTAGATGGAGTCGCGCGATTGGCTCTTGTTCTAGGTTTTCTGCATCTAAGATAATAATATCAGAGCGATGGTTTTGGCTTTGGTAAACAACGGAAATAATCCAACCTTTATCTTCAACATCCGATCCAGGTTGAGGAATAAAGATGGGTTCACTGACAAAACCATGGGGAGCTGCACTCCAAAATTGTGTTTCTCCGGACTGGTTATCCCGTTTGAGAATCCCTTGTAAAGGAGCGCTACCCCGATTTTGATGTGCGGCTCCTAGATAAACATAGCGGTGGGATTGACCTACCCACTGGGGATGAATCTGGGGAAACTCACAACACCGAGATTCTAAGAGTTGGCGCGGAGCATTATCACCTCTTTTTTTGGTCAAGTCTAGTCGAAAACGCCATAATTGGCTAGGCGCAAGTCGATTAAAGTCTGTATACCGAAAATCACTGCCAGGCTCAACTTCCGGAAAGGATTCATAGCCGATTGAGTCTAGGATAATTTGGTTCTTTTCTTCAAAGGCATTGACGTGGTGAAACACAAACCCAGAGTCAATTTCTATCATTTTCATCGGTTGATTTTCTTGGCGTGGAATCACCCATGCCTTGGTTACATTATGGCGATCGAAGTCAATACATTCTCCAGGGCCAAGCAGTCCGAATAAGAAGGGAAAGGGATTAAAGGATACTGGATTTTGTAAAAATAGATAATATTGGGGTGTAATGGCGAAATCATGGATGAAGCAGAATCCAGGAATCTCGTGGGTACTTTGCCGTAGGGTTTGACCCTTGAGGTTGAATTCCCAGATGGTTAGTTGACTGTTTAAACCGGGTTGAATGGAGAAGTTGACTAAACAGGGGTTACTGCGATCGCCATACGGGTCGATTTTGGGATGGGCGGAAAAGGCTTGACCGGTTTTTAAAAGACCGTCAAGATCGTCTAATTCTAAGGTCTCTAAGGTCTGGGGATCGAGGCGATGGGGTTGTCCTCCTTCCCAGAGAGCTAAAAGGCGATCCGCCCAATAAATAATATGGGTATTGGCTAAATTTTTGAGCCGCAAGTCAAACAGGTTGGCGAACCATCCACCGGGTTTTTGGGTTCCGAAGACACCGCGATATAGGGGTTTACCGGCTTTTTGTTCTTCGATATATCCTTGGGTACGCACATAGCGATTACGATAATGGGCACGCCCTCCCTTAAAGGCGATCGCATTCACCATACCGTCTCCATCAAAGGGATGGGCGATCGGATATCCACCAATATCTAATAATCCGGGGCCATTGCGTAGCAGGGTTCCTTCTAACTGTTGGGGGATCTCGCCTTCTATGTCTTCGATCCAATAGTCGTATTCATGGGGTTGAGATTGATAACCTTGGCTCCACTGTTGGCGATCGTAGGATAAAGGTTGGCTAGAATCGAGTCGCATAATCCGATTTGAGAGGAGAAATGATACAAAACTTTACAAATTCTATCATTTTCTCCACAAAATGGGGGGTTGGTTGGGTCATCGAGTGAGCGAACTCAACTTAAGCAGAAGGCTTTTGTCGTGCTTGTTTCACCATTGCGATTAAGGTTTGGTGAGCATCCTCAGAGTCCACCAATTGATGATCGAAGGTAATCCGCAAGGAAACTGGCTGTCCTTCCACCTGAGCGGTGATATCCATTCCGTCAGGGTCGATCGCCTCCATTTTAGCGCTGCTGGCTAAAGGCATTTCGCCAAATGTTTGGGCGTATAGGGCGATCGCATCGCCATGATCTTCATTCATATGCTTGCAAATGCGATCGCTCACTTGAGCTGTAATTACGTCAGACATCAGTTTCAATTCCTCATCGGGATTTTGCTTCCAACCTCTTATCAAGTCTAATGGGTTGAGCTAGTCGATTTCAATCCCTAATAGGGATTTAGGTTGGTTTCAACGATCTGCGATCGCCTTCTGAATTTCCTCCGAATAAGTTTCAATCCCTAATAGGGATTTAGGTTGGTTTCAACCAATCTCAATATTGCCTTCCTGGTTCTTCTTTTCTGTTTCAATCCCTAATAGGGATTTAGGTTGGTTTCAACTATTATGTTGCGATGTATTATAAGAATACTGCTATGTTTCAATCCCTAATAGGGATTTAGGTTGGTTTCAACCTTGCGAGGTCATTGCGGTGCGTCTTTTGGATCATCGCTGTTTCAATCCCTAATAGGGATTTAGGTTGGTTTCAACAGCTATGTCTATGCGAGTAAAGTTGTTTTTGATTAGTTTCAATCCCTAATAGGGATTTAGGTTGGTTTCAACTCGCTAATATTCCAGTCGAAGTTCCAGATAAAATTGTTTCAATCCCTAATAGGGATTTAGGTTGGTTTCAACTCTCGTTCCTTGGGGACTCCTCCCTGCCTTAAAAGGTTTCAATCCCTAATAGGGATTTAGGTTGGTTTCAACTCGCGTTAGCTACGAAAAGCGTCGATCCGATATGGTTTCAATCCCTAATAGGGATTTAGGTTGGTTTCAACTTTCCTAATTTGTTCAAGCCCACCGTCATAGCATCCAGTTTCAATCCCTAATAGGGATTTAGGTTGGTTTCAACTCAGATAATTTTTGGTATAAGGGCGCAATATCCCTTGTTTCAATCCCTAATAGGGATTTAGGTTGGTTTCAACTCCCCCTTGATTCATTGGCGGCGGATGTGTGAAGAATTTGTTTCAATCCCTAATAGGGATTTAGGTTGGTTTCAACTTTCATGATTTTGAAGGGGAGACGGAACCCTGGAAGGTTTCAATCCCTAATAGGGATTTAGGTTGGTTTCAACGTAATGGGATCGATCATGGAAAATCTCCTTTTCTAAGTTTCAATCCCTAATAGGGATTTAGGTTGGTTTCAACTATCTGAATCAAATTAGGAGTAAGAATAAATATCTGGAAGGTTTCAATCCCTAATAGGGATTTAGGTTGGTTTCAACACCAGAGACCACCTGATGCTGGGCCAGAATTGAGCTGTTTCAATCCCTAATAGGGATTTAGGTTGGTTTCAACTCGAGTTGTGGATTGGGCAACTTGAAATAAAGGGGGAAACTGCGTTTCAATCCCTAATAGGGATTTAGGTTGGTTTCAACACAATATGCCATCAAGACAATGTTCAGCGAGTGGGGTTTCAATCCCTAATAGGGATTTAGGTTGGTTTCAACCATCATCCACAGTCGTTAATGGAGGTTCTTCTCGTTTCAATCCCTAATAGGGATTTAGGTTGGTTTCAACTGCAAGCTAGAGCAAGTTAGTGAGTGGTTGAGAATGTTTCAATCCCTAATAGGGATTTAGGTTGGTTTCAACTCAATCTTGGCAAGCGCGAACATCCGCTTAGGCTTCGAGGTTTCAATCCCTAATAGGGATTTAGGTTGGTTTCAACCCTGGCTCAATATCAGCATCCAGTTCTTCACCCTGGAGTTTCAATCCCTAATAGGGATTTAGGTTGGTTTCAACCAGTATTGACTAAAGAATCAATAACTATGTTGAATTTTCTATGTTTCAATCCCTAATAGGGATTTAGGTTGGTTTCAACTTCATCGAGCAGAAGATTGACTAGATTGTCTACGTTTCAATCCCTAATAGGGATTTAGGTTGGTTTCAACGCTAGAGACTTAGGGTTACACCATTCCACTGTTCAGGAAGTTTCAATCCCTAATAGGGATTTAGGTTGGTTTCAACATCATGTGCACTTATGCCCCTGGTTGTACTGGAAAGTTTCAATCCCTAATAGGGATTTAGGTTGGTTTCAACAAGTTCTTGCCAGCGCTGGCTTGCATGTAGGGGTGTTTCAATCCCTAATAGGGATTTAGGTTGGTTTCAACTCAATCTTCTGAAATGGAATAGACATGAAAGCCATTCAGGTTTCAATCCCTAATAGGGATTTAGGTTGGTTTCAACGCGATCGCCCACCTTTAACTCAGTTGTCGATTCTGTGTTTCAATCCCTAATAGGGATTTAGGTTGGTTTCAACACCGACGAGGTACATCGGATGAAATCTAAGCTTGTTTCAATCCCTAATAGGGATTTAGGTTGGTTTCAACGATAAAGGAGAATTAAGAGATTCTCAAAAAATGGAAACTCTCGTTTCAATCCCTAATAGGGATTTAGGTTGGTTTCAACTCCCAACCCATCATCTATGATATTGCTGGCGATCGCCGTTTCAATCCCTAATAGGGATTTAGGTTGGTTTCAACTGCTGGCTCCTGAGACCCTTACTGTATTCAGTTTTCAAGGTGCATTTCCGACGCTCACCTCCAATCATAGATCTCCCGGTACTAAAAAGCAAGTAGAAATCGCTGAAACCCTTGCCCTATATGGTCCGACGCACCCTCGAGAATCTAAAACGCTCTAAGGCAGACTGGGTAAGCAATCCAGCGATTTTGAACTCAGGGGTAATTTTCACACCCCCCCAGCGTCAGATTTTGAGCGAAATCGAGAAGGGATAATAATTGGTAATCTATAAACGGTTTTTCTCTTAAAAGTCCCCATTCCCCTATTCCCCCATCTCTAGCTCACCACTGAGGCCAAGTCTCTATCGGTTGAGTAGACTCTACTCGATGCATCCCTGCATCTGCAAATCTTGCAAATGTGGCATTGGCTTGTTCCGTAAAATCGACTGCTCCAGGGACAACCACAGGAGAGGTACAATCTTCCAAGAGATAGACTTTTTGCGCCCATTGGGGATCGCGGGCTAAGATTTCTGTGAGTAAGTCAGAAACCGTCCAAGCGACGCAATGACTTTTGGCTTGACCGGCAACAATCAGGCGATCGAAACTGAAGAGAGTATTGAGAAAGGACTCATTTTTAGAAGCAATTTCTTCCCCATTCACGGCCGTTAACACCTCCGCACGCAACACCGAATAATTCTCAGTTAAGGGATGATTACCCTTTAAATCGAACAAGGTTTGGCTATGGCGCACCAAATTATGGAAAAAAATCGCCTCTTCCACTGAAGAAACTAAGGCATGGCCAATGCCTCCTAACATGGAATGATAGGGCCAAACCGTAAGCGGATATTTGCCCTCATCGCTGAGAGTTTGCACATAATGCAAGGCATAGGCTTGTAGAGCGTCTCGATCGCCGCCCATAATAGACTGAGCTACAGCCGGATTCGCTTTCCAATGCCCTTCCCGAACAGCTTCTAAGGTAATGTTAGTCACCGCAGGGGTAGGATGCTCTCCAGCTTCATCGATCCAAAAGAGAGGATGGAAGATTTGCATTGCTGTGTGAGTATCGAGAGTAGGAGCGATCGCCGTCAGAGTTCCCAAGTTGCGATAAATAAACTCACACAAGCGTTGGTTATCTTCCACCGCACCCTTTCCTGATGCACCACCAACAAACAACTCAAACTCTGGTAAACAAAAGGTATTTTGTACATCGATCGCCAAGAGGCACACCCGCAGGCGATCGTCAGATGCTGGCAGAATACCCTGCTCTTGCGCCCAATATCTCGCCCGATCTGCCCGTTCCTGATAAGGGACTCGCCAAACTTCAGAGACTTTATCAGGGTCAAAAAAAGTAGGAATAGGATATTCAACCACGCTCAAAACTCCCAAAACTTAACACCAACTTGATTAAAATTTGGCACTGATCCCCAAATCCTCTTAAAATTCAGCTACACCCTCAAGAGATCTCTAGACCAGAATCCTCATATGACTGATTTCAGTTTAACCGGACTGCTCAGACTTGAACATTTCCCAAACCCGATCGCTTTTATTCCCTTACAACTGGGTATGATTGGCCTGGTGACCAGTTTGGGATTTGTGCTTTCTGCACTGATGTACTTTAAAGCCTATCGCATCGGTCGAGTACCGGTACTGATTAAACCCCAAGGTCGTTCCCAAAAACCGATTGATTTTTTCTGGTATCCGTATAAAGGCACGCCGAAATATAGTCAAGCCTATCAACAAGTTTATTGGGGATCGTTTTGTCTAGTTTCTTCCTTAATGTTATTGGTAGCAGCCGTTTCTCCTACGGCCTATGTGGGAGTGGCGATCCTGGTAATGATTGGGTGTATCGCTACTTTTATTAGCTTTGTACTCTTAAGTTCCGATTTAGCAGAAGTTGTCCTTTGGTCTACTGCCTTAGTTGCTCTACCCTTAGTCTTTATTCTCGTACAGTCTATAACCGGGCCCTCCGGTTTAGCCACATTAGCGGCTTTTATTTCCGGTGGATTAATCAGTATTCCTTTTTCTACCGCAGTCATGAAACGAGTGCGATCGCATCCTCGATTTTGGTGTAGCAGTTGTAAACGACCTTTGCAAACCCTGCACCCTCAAGATCTATTTGCCTATTTAACCGGATCGGAAAAACTAGCTCAAAAACAGGATCGGGTGATGTTTGAAGGTCTGGAATGCCCCTGTTGTAGCGATCCCACGGTTTATTCTGGCATTCATATTCGCGCCTATATCAAACCCCATCAACCCTCTTTACCCCTGCTTCCTCCTGCTCCCTCTACCGATCCGGGATGGAAAGTTTTACTCAATCGGCTTCAGTACCAGGTGCAAGCTTGGGTGCGATCGCAACTTCCGCCCCCTGCTGCTGCTGTCAAGGGGAAGGCGATCGCCACATCCTCTCGCAAGATCAGTTCTTAACCTCAGTTGGGCTGAAAAATTCTATATAATAGATTGCAGTTATTTGATGATACAAAGTTGAGGTGATTGATGACTATAAAAGTTTTTACGTTGGAAGTCCAACATCGTTAGATTATCCTCCTTTATTTGAATTAATGGCTAAGTATAAGAACCGTCCAATGGATTTAGTCGATGCTAAGTTAGTGGTAACTACTGAGTCTGTTAAGAGTCAGATAATTTTAACTTTTGATTCTGATTTTTTCTTTTGTTTGATCGATGAAAAAGAACCTTTTGAGGTTATCAATTTTTCCTAAGTGCCAGGGTGCGATCGCGCTCTTCTCTCTTTTTTTTGAGTGCGATTACACCTCTGCATTTTTTCGATTTTCTTCTTTTTTACCTACTTATACAAGATGTCTGATTTATTGATATGATTACCTCAGAACTCATTACCTTAAACCTAAAAACAGTTCACTTAAGCGATGAACAATTCTATCAACTCTGCCAAACTAACGCACAATATCAACTCGAACAAACCGCCCAAGGAGAATTAGTAATTATGCCCCTTGTTGGAGCTATCAGTGGCAACCGAGAATCCGATTTAAATGCTGATGTTGTGATTTGGAACCGTCAAACTAAACTGGGGAAAGTCTTTAGCTCCTCCACGGTTTTTGTCTTACCCAATGGTGGCAAACGCTCCCCTGATGTCGCTTGGATAGCCAATCAGCGCTGGGAAACCTTAACCTTAGAAGAACAAGAAAAATTCGCTCCCATCTGCCCTGATTTTGTCATAGAATTGCGCTCGCGAAGCGATTCTTTGACTCAACTGCAAGAGAAAATGCAGGAATACTTAGATGCTGGCTTAAAACTGGGTTGGCTCATCGACCCTCAAAACCAACAAGTCGAAATCTATCGCCCCAATCAACCGATAGAAACAGTTCAATTACCCACTACGCTATCAGGAGAAACAGTTTTACCCGGATTCACCCTAGAATTAGCCCCATTCTAAACCCTAAGTTCTGGACTTTTCGTTATATCATGTCTTATCGTGAATTCACCTTAGCAAAAGTAAAACAAGATTTTGGCTTAACCACATTCGAGCAAAGCAATATTTTTGCCGAATCTCCAGAATTGACAGCGAGCGATCTACTGATTGATATTTTAACTTATAATCAGCCGATCGCCTTGGGCAGTAATAGCGAAAAAGCTCGTTCCGAATTAATTATTTCACCCATATTAGTCGATCTACGCCGGCAGCTAAAGGAGAAAATCAATCTGTTTTCTGGAGTTGATTTTACGGTGGATGATGCGCGAGGTCTTAATGGTATTTGCGACTTTATTATTACCCAATCTCCAGAGCTTCTAATTGTGACAGCACCCGTTATTATTGTGGTGGAAGCGAAGAAGGAAAATATTAATGCAGGTTTAGGTCAATGTGCAGCAGCAATGGTAGCTGCTCAAATATTTAATGCGACCCATGAATCAAGTCTAGAAGATTCGGCTGACTATATTAACAGGATTTACGGTGCCGTAACGACCGGTAGTATTTGGCAATTCTTGAAATTAGATAAAAAACAACTGAGTATTGATTTAAGTGAGTATTATCTTAAAGATGTGAATAAAATTTTAGGTATTTTAGCAAGTGGTATTGCAGATGGGAATTGAATAATAGTTGATTCGATTAACACTAATATCAGGCAGGGCAAGAGATCCTCAACAGTAGTCCCCGCGCGCGAGATGGTTTGCTGGCAGACTCGGCTAGGGTTGTAGAGTGGGAGGTTCATCTTGGGCGCGATCGCTTTCTCGGCCAATAATCATCCGCTCAATGTTTTCCCTCAGGAGTACTTGACAGTGCAACTAAACACGCGTTTAATTAACTAAACGCCTGTTTAACTTACGCTAATTCATTATGCAACCGATTCTTCCTGGTGCGCCTTGGCTAATCGCGCACAAGTCCATGCTGGGTATCAATCACCCCTATAAAGTCACCTTGAATGCCCAAGATTATGTCCTTTGGCAGAATTCCTCTGGAGAAGTTTTCGCTCTCAATAACATTTGTCCGCATATGCAAGCTCCTTTATCCAATGGCTGGATTTGTGAGCAGCGCAATACGATCGCCTGTCCATTTCATGCTGTAGAATTCGATGGGTCGGGTCGCTTGTGGCGAGAAGGTCAGTTGAGTCGAGCGCCATTGGCTAACCCCTTAGAGTTAATTATTGATGGCGATTTGATCTGGACTTACGGTGGTTTTGAGCCTCGGCTCCCTGTCCCTGAGTTGCACCGACAGGTCGCCTCTGAGTACGAATTTCTAGGTGTAACAGCCCAGAGAAGCATTCAAAGTGATTTTTTGAGTAGTCTGATGATTAACTATGACCACGATCATCAAAATGGTACCCATCGAGAATTTTTTAAAGTTAAATCCTGTCAGTCAAAATTCCTAACTAAAGAGGGCATCTACGCCAAGGTTTCGCAAACTGCTGAGAAGGACGACTACACGGCAGAGGAAATTGCTGCAAATCCTATGCTAGGAGCTATTCCAGAGGTTATGCAGAATTTTCTAGAGTATGTATTTCCATCAACACAGTTCTTTTGCTTGGTTTCTCCCGATGTTCAAACCTATCAAGGTCATATTCTTTATCCGGAAACAGAGACGACAACCAAAACCTTTATTTTGCTCTATGCAAAATTCAGCGATCGCGCACTGAAATCAGTCATGCAAGAATCCTTACTCAATATGGCTTCAATTGTAGTGCAACAAGACGTTGAATGTCTTGAAAGTTTATATCCACGGCAAAAAGCTAAAATTCATCTGCCTAATGAAGAAATTATGTTCTACGCAGAAGACCTTTATCGACACTGGAACTCGATGCTGACGCTCTAATGCAGTGACAACTGGCACAGACATAAACCAATTAGGACTTATAAGCCCTCAAGGGGTGACAAGGCAGCTCAAAGGTCGCTATAGCGATCTTTTTCGGTGCTGTTTTGCTGAAAACATCAACTCAATGGTCGAAATCGCACAACCATAGTATCAGATTAGAGGGTTACTTGCCCAAAAAATCTCATACTATATACAGAAATTTTCAATGTTATTTAGTACATTTTTATCCCCCCAAGGCCCCTTTCTAAAGGGGATTTTTCTGACTGTTTCTCTCCAGTTTCTTCTATATAGGGATCGGCAAGTCCTACGGAGCAGACAGAGAAGATGTACGAAATACTTCTTCATTGCCAGCAAAAGCAACTAAGTCAATCCGCAGCGGACCTGCGGTATAGGTGGTTTCCGAGGCGATCGCTTGAATCGAGATCTGTGTGGGGTTTTCTTGAATTTTCTGCACAAAATCTATCAACGTCTCTGGTGAGCCATCTCCCACTTGTAAGCGGCTTTCTAAAATCCCACCTCGACGGGCCCGAAAGCGACAAGACTCAATCAAAATTCCGATTTGTTCCAGTAATTCTTCTTCACTCATCGTTGCACCATTTGCTATTCCTGTGGTAATTACTTCTCCCGCTTCAAAAACTACTTGGTTTAACGCCACATCTGCAAAAAATTCCACATTCGATTCCCCGCGAATATAGTTGCCTGCGGATAACAACCTGACCACATATTCTTGACCATCGGAAATTTGTTCTTGTAACCGTTCAACTTGTTCTGGAGTCACTTGAATAACCTGCTCATTCAGCTCTCCTGTTCCCGGTTTCACCTGTTCTCTGGCAAATTGATTGGCAATTTCCAATAACCGATTGACTGCTTGCACGGAACCTCGATCCTCAAGCACTTCTACCACCGCAGAAGCCAGAATTTGTCCTCGAAGTAAGGCTAAATTCCCTTGTCGTAAATCTTGGTAATCTTGGTAATATTGCTCAAAAATTCTCACTTGTCGCTCTAAGTATTTTTGTTGTTTTTCCAGTTCCTTTAATCGCACCTCCCGCTCTTCAATCACTTGATTGCGATCTTGAATTTCCTTATTTTGATTCTCAATTTCCCGATCGCGCTCGGCAATTAGCTCATTGCGATCCGCAATTTCTGCATCCCGTTGAGCAATTTGAGACCGAACCTCATCACGCTGACGAATGAGTTCTTGCCGCTCTTCCCTTAATTGCTCTAATTCCGACCGTAGAGTTTCGGTTTGAACTGTTACTTTTTGTAGTCGATCTTGGGCGAGTTGAAATTTACCCATGATTTCCTGCAACTGGCCTTGAGTTTGCTCAAAATTATCTTGAATGTCTCGTAACTGGCCTTGGGTTTGCTCAAAGTTATTTTGAACTTCTTTTAACTGAGCTTGGGTTTTTTTGAGATTGTCTTCTGTTGCCAACTTCTGAGTAATAACGGTCTGCAAACTGGCATTGAGATTATCTAAATTTTGCTCTACCAATTCCCGTTCTGCTCGTGCCTGAGCTAAGTCAATTTCAATTTGTGCCTTTTGAGCTTCAGTAGACTGGAGGTCTCGACGGGCTTGACGGAGTTTACGCTGGGTTTCATCATACTCAAAAATGCCTCGGCGCAAGGGCTGACTCATGGCGAACAGAATTCCTAGGGTAGACCCGGAAATCAAGGTACCCGTAACAATCGTGACTAAAATGGCAGTTTGTCGGGGGCGAAGATTAAACAAACTTAACCTGGCTTTACCCACTTTTGTACCTAGGCGATCGCCCAGGGTAGCGAGTAAACCCCCTAAAAATAAAATCGAGACAATCAGAATAATGCCAATAGTCATCGAAAATTTGGGCCCTTTACCCCGTCCTTCAAGGACGGCTTTACATTAAATGTGGTATAAGTATAGATATACCAAAAAGCGAAAACCAAGCAGTAGGTATAGCACCTTGAAAACTGGATATAAGGGGTTCTGTACAGAAAGGCTGGTACAGGTAAAATATCCAAGCAACAAGTACAAAAAGCGTTTTGCTGACACCGTACCGACGGGCTATCAGGATCGGCTCTCTGAAATGGGGGGAAAGTCTGTGGACTCTGTGTAAGACAGTACATGGTTGGTGAAAATCGTGGTATGCAACGGTGAATGAAGCAGAAACCTAAATCGTGAGTTTTAGGAATCACCGCACTTATAGGGCGGTGAGGAGGTCAAGGGTAGCTAGAGACGATCCAAAATCCAGATATAGCCTAGCCGATCGCCCCAACTACTAGAATTCATCCCTGAGTAGAATTTAAGCAAACTGTTGACTCAAAACGACCGGATTATGTACCGTAATCTTCTTCTTATGGATAGAAATCATTTTTTCGGCCCGTAAATCACCAAGCAAACGGGTTACTGTTACTCGCGTAGAACCGATCGCCTCGGCGATCGCTTGGTGAGACAGCTTCAGATCGATGGTAATCCCATCCTCCGCAGGAATGCCAAAATCTCGGCACAAAATCAACAAAAAACTCACCAGTCGCGATCCCATATCCCGGTGGGCCAAAGTCTCAATCATCATCTCCGTTTGTAAAATCCGAGAAGAAAGACCTTGTAGCATCACCATCGACAGATCTGGATTTTGTCGAATCGTCTTCTCTACCCGATCGATAGGCAGGGAAAGCAATTCCACTGGAGTAAACGCCACAGCATGGTAAAACCGATCTGAGCGATGGCCTGTAATCAAGGACAACACCCCAAAGACACTATTTTCCCGGAGCAGAGCCACGGTAATTTCTTCTCCAGCTTCATAAACCCTAGAGAGCTTAACCGCCCCTTTGAGCAGAAAATAAACCCGCTCGGCTGGATCGCCCGGAAAAAAGATCGTTTTACCACGCTCAAAGCTTTCCACCACTGGAGGAAAACCACCGCCACTGATTTGGCGAAACATAGCCGCTAGGGGTTTGTCATCACTGAGTATCATATTGCCTTACTTCTAATGTGTGACTGTGCGATCGCGATAGCATTGCCGAGCAATTTCGCTCTCCAACCAAGTGATCTGGTGAGCAGTCTATCACCTTCCACTACTGGCCTTAAAAGAAATTTAACGGAGTTTTTAACTAAAGGTGCTCTCTTCGTCAGGGATAGATAGGTATGAGTTTAACGAATCTGCGCCGGTTCGTGGAAAATTCGATGCAAAAAAATCTCTTCAACTCAGATCGGGCCGTCAGTCTGTATGAGATGATGCCAATAGACCCGACAAAGGAGCATTCTGCGCCTTGGTGGGGTATCTCAGCTAGATTTTATCGACGATCAAACCATCATGCTCAACTTAACTGGAAAAAACGCGCTGATTTTGGGAGTTGCCAATAACCGCTCCATCGCTTGGGGAATTACCCAACAACTGCATCAAGCTGGAGCTAACTTAGGAATTACCTATTTGCCTGACGAAAAAGACCGCTACCGTAAAAAAGTTGAAGATTTAGTTTCGCCCCTCAATCCGAGTCTATTTCTGCCCTGTGATGTACAGAATGACGATCAGGTGGCCGAGATGTTCGAGACAGTGAAAAAGGAATGGGGACATCTGGATATTCTGATTCATTCTTTAGCATTTGCGGGTAAAGACGAACTGAGTGGAGAGTTTAGCGACACGACACGCTCTGGTTTTCTCAAAGCGCTGGAAATTAGTACCTATTCTTTAACTCAGTTATGCGCTCAGGCTAAGTCCTGTATGGCTGAAGGGGGTTCCATTGTCACCCTGAGTTATTTGGGAGGAGTGAAGGTGATCCCCAATTACAATGTTATGGGTATCGCCAAATCCGGTTTAGAAATGAGTGTGCGCTATTTGGCTGCTGAATTAGGGCCCCAAAATATTCGCGTCAATGCCATTTCTTCTGGCCCCATTCGCACCTTAGCCTCTTCAGCCGTTGGCGGAATTTTGGACATGATTAAGCATGTGGAAGCAATTGCTCCTCTCCGACGCACAGTGACGCAAACAGAAGTCGGAAATACAGCCGCCTTTCTCTGTAGCGATCTCGCGAGTGGCATTACCGGACAGATTATTTATGTAGATGCCGGATATGAAATTATGGGAATGTAATCCGAGTTGATCGTTATGGGTAGGTTGAGTTCGCTGCGCTTGCTCGCTAACGAACCCAACTTACGCACGAATTTAGTTAAGCAAATAAAACAACCAAGCGCAATATCTATAGGTGAGCGATCGCTCTTTCGAGTCAAAGGCAAGCCTGTTTCGGAAACCATCCTCGAAGAACGGCGCTAGATAACTATAGCCAACTCCAAATAAATGGTCAAAGTCACTGTATAATTACATGATAAGCTTTAATCAACAATAACTAAGATGGCAATCGACTCTAAAATTTTAGCAACGATTCAACAGATGGGGAATACAGAGCGTTTGCAGATCGTTGAATTTACCCTAAGTTTAGTACGCGAAGATATGGTTAATTGGGAAAAAGTTAGCTTAGAGGAAGCGGCTCAAATCATGCGTCCTTACTACGCTGAAGGCAGTCAGTTATGCGAGTTCACCGATCTTGACCCTAGTGATTTTTACGAATATCAAGATTATGTTTAGAGGTGAAGTCTAGTTATATCAAGCCGATCCAATTCGCCAGCACATTTCCTGTCCGCGATCGGTCAAAGAACTGTATTATTGACTTATGTAGACGGAAATTCAGAGAACGATGGAAATCATTGATAATGCGACCCATCGCACGGCTTCGGTTCATCGAGTAACTGGAGAAACCGATGTTACGGTATGGTTAGATTTGGATGGTCAAGGAAAATGTAGCGCCAAAACTGGGATTCCGTTTCTAGACCATATGCTGCATCAAATTTCATCCCATGGACTGATCGATCTAGACGTAGAAGCTCAGGGAGACTGGGAGATTGACGATCATCATACCAATGAAGATGTGGGCATTACCCTCGGTCAAGCCTTGGCGAAAGCATTAGGAGATCGCAAGGGGATCGTCCGCTTTGGTCATTTTATTGCCCCTCTCGATGAAGCGCTAGTTCAAGTTTCCCTGGACTTTTCGGGACGACCTCATCTGAGTTACGGTTTATCTCTTCCCACAGAACGAGTGGGAACCTATGACACCCAACTGGTGCGCGAGTTCTTTGTTGCGGTGGTCAACCATTCCCAAATGACCCTCCATATCCGTCAACTCGATGGCATCAACTCCCATCATATTATTGAAGCCACCTTTAAGGCTTTTGCCCGTTCCATGAGAATGGCTCTGGAAATCGATCCTCGGCGAGCGAGTACAATTCCCAGCTCTAAGGGCGTATTGTAGTCGAAAGGGACTATTATTCATTCACCGATCGCCAAATCGTGATTTTAGTGCGATCGCGTCCGATAATAGTGTCTGGTGAGTTATTTTGAAATCCTACAATCATGCCTAGAACTCCAGATGAATATGCCGTCCATTTACTCATGAGTGGAGGACACCGAGAAGTGGTACGCTTTCCGACCATTAAAGACTTTCAGAAGTGGTACGCTGCCGAAGTAGTGCAGAAAAGAGACAGTGATGAGTTTGTCAGTGTACCCATGAAAACAACAGAAGGGGAATATATGGTCATTCGTCCTAACAGCATCCTAGCAATCCGGGTAGAACCCGTGTATACCAGCAGTATAGATCGAACTCCTATGGATGATTAACACTCTCTATGAAACCCCTCGTCACCTCCCTAATTTTAGCGGCTGGACTCAGTTGGATGCCTCCACTTTGGGGGCAAACTCCCTTACCCTCCCCTGCGGGTGATGTACTAGAAGTCACTCAGAGCGTAGAGAGTAATCTAGGTTGGGACGATCGCCTGTTTGGCCCTTCTGGAGATAAGAGAGCGCTCTTGAGGGCCATTGATTATAGTTTGCAGTATTTGCAAACCCCCAAGGCGATCGAAGACTATACAAAATTAAACCATCCAGACATTACCCGCGATCGCGTTCGTCGGTCTTTGATTCGCTTTCGCCAGCTTCTGGTAGCTTCCCGCAGCGAGGCAGAACTCCAGAGAGCAGTGAAGCGCGAGTTTACCTGGTATCAGTCCGTGGGCAATGATGGCCAAGGAACCGTCGGGTTTACCGGCTATTTTGAACCCACCTACGCTGGAAGTCTCACCCGAACCGCCGAATATCGGTATCCCCTTTATGCTCGTCCCAGTGACTTTGAAGACTGGAGTAAACCCCATCCTACTCGTGGCCAACTCGAAGGAGAAAATGGCCTAGGGTGGCAAAGTCCCCTGAGAGGAACAGAAATTGTTTGGCTTGGCGATCGCCTGGAAGCCTTTTTAGTCCATGTTCAGGGTTCTGCCCAGATCCAACTCCCCAATGGCCAGGTCATGACCGTCGGGTATGCTGGGAAAACCGATCATCCCTATACCAGTATTGGCAAAGAATTGGTGAATGCCGGCATATTTTCCCTAGAGTCGTTGACGCTACCGAAACTCATCGACTATTTCCACCAGTTCCCCGAACAGATGAACGAGTATTTACCCCGCAATCAAAGTTTTATCTTTTTTAAGGAAACCCAGGGACAAGCAGCAACTGGGAATTTAAGCGTTCCGGTAACGGCTTGGCGATCTATTGCCACCGATAAATCAATCATGCCTCCAGGCGCTCTAGCTCTCATTCATGCGCCCCTTCCCGAACCCAATGCACTCGGACAGCTAGAACCCACTCTAGTGAGTCGGTTTGTCCTCGATCAAGATACCGGAAGTGCCATTAAAGGAGCTGGACGGGTGGATGTATTTATGGGGACAGGACGCGAAGCCGGCGATCGGGCTGGGTTAACCAACTCCAACGGAGAGCTTTATTACCTGCTCCTGAAGCGATAGGATAGAAAACACACCGTTATCATCACACTCTTAACAAGGAGAACATAAACCCATGGTAGAACCCCTAATTTCCGGTATCGTGCTGGGCTTAATTCCCATTACTCTCGCTGGTTTATTTGTAGCTGCCTATCTCCAATACAAACGAGGCAATCAACTCGGTTAGATCCAGATAAGCATAATAGACATCTCCTAAAACCCCGGTAGGGTTACAGCCTAATTTTAGGAGATGTCTAATAAATAGGGCATTTTAGCCACCTTTGAGCTGACTTATCACTCCTTGAGAATCCACTGACGTGCTTGTTCTTGTTCTGACCAACCAAAACAGGCCACTTCTAAGGAAGGAAATAAGCGGCGAGCTAAAGGCAGTAAAGAATTAATCCACTTAGCATCACAAACCACAGCTTTTTTATCAAAATCCTTAAAGTGATTAAAACCAATTTTCAAATCTTCTAGCAAGGCATCAGGGGTAATCCATCCCAATTGCTTGACTTCCACATAGGCTTGTAAATGGGGAGAGTGTTGCAGTTTCTCTTCAATCGCTTGACTAATTTTCTCGATGTCCTCGCGCTCAATCTTGCCTTCAATGCTCATCGCAACGACTGAAGGACGATCCAAAGCAATTAACGTAAGCATCAGCAGGTTCCTCCCATGCTGGTTCTCTTCCTCGAGTATAGCAACTTTACTGGGCAATGAAAAACCGCCTCCCCCTAAGGGCAGGCGGCTAGTTCTAGGATGAAGTTATCATACAGCAGGTTGGATGGGTATGTGGTAGATGGCGATCCCCCCCAACCCCTATTCTCGCCTCTGAAATGAATGAACACGGGGATGCATAAAGGGGGTATCATGACCGCGCCAAGTGCTGTAACCCTAATCTGTAATATCTAACTGGGCAATGGATTCAACCGCAGGGGTGGAAGCTTGCAACAGGGGAGTATTGATCACCGCATCATTCGCTAGAGTAAATAATGGATTGGAGAAAATACCACCTAGGGAAGTGACTAATAGGGAAACAATTAAACCGACTTGCAATGGACGTAATCCGGGAATATTCCATTGAATTTCGGGATAATTTTCTACAGATTCCGACATTTCATGGGGTTCTTTAACCACCATCATTTTGACAACGCGGATATAGTAGTAAATGGAAACAACACTGGTGATTAATCCGAGTAAGACAAGGGTATACAAACCGGCTTGCCAACCTGCCCAGAAGAGGTAAATTTTGCCAAAGAAACCAACTAGAGGCGGAATACCACCGAGGGATAATAGGCACAGGCTTAATCCGAGGGTGAGTAAGGGATCTTTTTGGTATAAACCGGCATATTCACTAATTTGATCGGTTCCGGTGCGCAGAGAGAAGAGAATCACGCAGGTAAAGCCGCCCAGGTTCATGAAGAGGTAAACCAGGAGATAGAAAATCATGCTGGCATATCCGGCTTCAGTTCCGGCAAGGAAACCAATCATCACAAAGCCCGCTTGAGCGATCGAGGAGTAGGCTAACAGCCGTTTCATGCTGGTTTGGGCAAGGGCGACAACGTTTCCTAAGACGAGGCTGAAGATGGCAAGGGCGGTAAAGACAAAGTGCCATTGCTCGGAGACGGAGGGGAAAGCGGTGACGAGGAGGCGAATGGCGAGGGCAAAACCTGCGGCTTTGGAGCCAACGGAGAGAAAGGCAACGACGGGAGTGGGAGAGCCTTCATAAACATCGGGTGTCCATTGGTGGAAGGGGACGGCAGAGATTTTGAAGGCGATACCGGCGATAATGAAGACAAGTGCAATGACTAGACCGATCGCCGGACTGTTGGGATTTTGCGTAAAGCTTTTGGCAATTTCCCCCAGTTGGGTTTCTCCACCGGATAAGCCATAGAGTAAGGAACTGCCATAAAGAAATACCGCCGAACTTGAGGCTCCAATTAACAGATATTTTAAGGCCGCTTCATTGGAGCGGGGGTCACGTTTCATATATCCCGTCAGCAAATAGGAAGCAATACTGAGAGTTTCTAGGGAGACGAAGATCATGACTAATTCATCTGCTCCAGAGAGGAACATCCCCCCGATGGTAGCGGTGAGCAGAATCATCAAGAATTCGCCTAAAGCGGTTCCCGTTTCTTGGACGTAGGTGATGGACATGAGGATGGTGAGCGCCGCAGAGAGGGCGATCGTGCCTCGAAAGACCATACTTAAGGCATCACTGTTAAATCCGCCGAAGAAGGCGACTGGGTTGGTTATGTCCCATTGGAGGAAGAGAGCGCCAACGGAAGCTAATAATCCGGCGATCGCAATATAGGGAGTCCAGTTTGAGGCGTTGCGTCCGCCGATTAGGTCTGTAATCAGCACGACCAGTAAGGTTAGAATAACAATTCCCTCTGGTAATATGGCTCCAGCATTAAGCTGGGCAGCAAGGTTGGTAAAATCCATAGGTTGTTTTGAGTTGAGCTATGCATCTGGCGACGTAACATTTCCGCATTATACAGCGCTTCGTGCTAGGGAAAAGGCAAAGGGAAAGCCTTAGAAATCAATTGTTCTGGATATATCAGTGTGGGTTTGGCTGCCTATTGCTGGCAATAGGGACGGGAAAATTGCCCGTCGTTTTGCCATTGCTCCAGATTGGGCAATCGAAATTTTCGGTCTAGAACTCGGATAAACGGCGATCGCTCTACATCGGTGAAAACGCTTGAAGCCTTGAAGAAAAAAAAGTCCTAAGGATCGTTACCCCCAGGACTCTCAAACCTTTATTCTGAGATCTAGTATAACAGGTCTGTCAATCAATTGGACTTTGACTTGACCCATGTTACTCCTTACTCTTTAATGGATTTCCTCTCGCCAATAAGCCAAGACTTCAGTAGGATTAAATCCACGATATTGTAAATAGCGGTAGACCTTGGTTTGGGTTTGAGGATCGAGGTTAGCCCAATCAGTAATTTTATATTTGCGTTCTACCTTAGCTTGTAAGTCTTGGGTTTCGGCTAAGTTGTCTGGGGGTTCGGGTTGTTCCTGCCAAGCTTGTTCAAAGGTTTCTGAGGAAATCCCTTTGCTTAAGCATTTGCGACGAAGGGCAGCTTTACCATATTTTCCTTTGCCGCTTTCAATCAGCGTACTGGCTAATCGACGATCGGATTGATACCCTAAACTCTGTAAGTGGGCGATTGTCTCCGCAATTTCCTCAAGAGAAAAGCCCTTTTCTTGAGCCTTCTTTTCCAGTTCTTTAACGCTATAATCGCGGCGCGAAAGGAGAAGATTGAAATAAGTCTGACAAGTCATAGTGGCACAAAAGTAGAGAAAGAAAGAGTTAAACATTAATCGATCCAGGGTATAAGGCTCAGTTCTTGACGAATCCGACCGATTATTGCTCTAATAACAAGTACGATCCTCGGTAAAAGCTTATGACTTCTTTACCTTATACGCCTCCTCCCCGAAAGCCGGCAAAGCCTTCTGAACCCACGCAGAGCCAAACCGCCAACCCAACGGCTTCTCAGAAGTATTCGCCATCTGTACCGATTTCAGTGTATCGGGATTTAGCCAGTGAGGTGAAAGAAAAGCAAGTCATGCTGGAGAGTCTAAAACAACAGAATCAACAACTGATTCAACAAAATCAACAGTTACGGGGAGAAATTGAGCAGTTGGTGCGATCGGTGGTACGTCTGCAACAGATTGCCCATGCCTATGAGCCAAGTATACCGGTTGCGCCCCCCCTTCCAGATCCTCAAGAAGCCTTTACCCCGGAACCGAAGTTTACGCCAGAGCCGAACGTTGATTTAACTCCTCCACCCCCACCAGAACCCGAAGATCGCGATTCTCCTGTTGATTTACCTCCGCCTCCAGAGGATGTACCGTTGTTTAGTGAGGAGCAGCAACGCCCCTATCCCCATCCTAGCGCTCCAGAACGTTCATCGGATCTCAATGGTGTGGGTTTGGCGATCGCCATCTTTATTATTGCGGCTATGGCAGGAACAGCCAGCTTTCTGATTGTGCGCCCCTTGATTCACCAAGGCAATCCGAAGTAAATTTCGTAAAACAGGTAACAAAATTCTATTGCCAACGGGTGATAGTAAAATGCAGTCCTAGTCCAGTCTATTTGATTAACGAACCCTTAAGGAGTTAAAACGTTGAAAAAAATTCAAGCAATTATCCGTCCATTCAAACTGGATGAAGTTAAAATTGCCTTAGTCAATGCTGGTATCGTGGGGATGACGGTTTCTGAAGTTCGGGGTTTCGGACGGCAGAAGGGTCAAACTGAGCGATATCGGGGTTCTGAATACACGGTTGAGTTTCTGCAAAAACTCTCTTTAGAAGTCGTGGTTGAGGATGATAAAGTGCAGACCGTCGTTGATAAGATTATCAACGCTGCCCGTACAGGTGAAATCGGAGACGGAAAAATCTTTATTTCTCCTGTGGAACGGGTCGTTCGGATCAGAACCGGAGAGTCTAATTTAGAAGCAATCTAAGCTCTAATCTCAGAGAGTAACCGCAGTTGGCTAGTTGGTGAGGATTTTCATAGCTCTAGTTACACAATAGGTGATACTAGCCTTATCCTCACCTAGAGGTCTACCGCTAAATGGCTTCTAGATAATGTCTCAAGAAACTTCTCACCACTAACACTCAGACATAGCGCTCAGGGAAAATTGCTCTGGGCGCTTAGTGTTTTTTGGGATTATATGGTTGACTGCCAGAGCTGTTGAAATTGGGGTAAAAAGAGTTTAAAGGCTTCCCCTCGATGGGAAAGGTGGTGTTTCATCTCTGGGGTAAATTCGGCAAAGGTGCGTTGATGTTGGGGAAGATAAAAGATCGGATCGTAGCCAAATCCGGCGTTTCCTCTGGGAGCATGGAGAATTTCACCAGGACAAATGCCTTCGCTACTGAGAATGATGTTTCCAGAGGGATTGGCAAGGGCGATCGCACAAACAAAGTGAGCGCGGCGATTCTCTTGATTGGCTAATTCCTTCAGAACTCGTTCAATCCGTTCGGTATCCGTATTGCCATAACGAGCGGAATAAATGCCCGGAGCGCCGTTCAGAGCATCAATGGTGAGTCCAGAGTCATCGGCGATCGCCCATTCTCCGGTTGCTTTAGCCACTTCTGAAGCCTTTAAGCAAGCATTTTCTACAAAGGTATCCCCCGTTTCTTCAACGTCTAATTCTGGGGGTTTGGGCAGAAAGTGGATATCTAACCCTACAAAATAGGCTTTGATTTCTTCTAATTTACCGGGGTTGCCTGTGGCGACGACTAAAGATTTCATGGAACAGTTATAGATAGGGAACCAGAAACACTTGCAAGTGTGGCACTGGCGAGTGTTTCTACTCCATTATTCTAATTCATCGGGATCGATACCCAGTTTCCGTAAGTGATCGGCTAATTTTTCTGCCCGTTGGCGCTCGCTCAGAGCTTCTTGCTCTAGAGTTTTCAGTTTCTCTTGCTCGGCTTTAATCAAGCCTTCTACTAGGGGAGGATTGAGCAGTTCTTGCACGGATAAAACGAGGTCTTGAAACTGAGGAGATACCACTGTGTCCGTTTCTTTAAAGTCGGTATACTCATATCCTTCTTCATTGGTTGGATTGGTAAACACGCGCACCTGTTTCTTTTTGGGGTCAATAATCCAATATTCCGCAATTTCTGTTAGTTCGTATTCATTGCGTTTAACCACATAATCATCCCGACGATTGGTGCTAACCACTTCCACCACCAAGATTGGTTTTTCCGCAAAGTCTAATACTCCTGCCCCTTGGCGATCAGCCACTTGCTCCCAAATCTCTTGGCTACAAACAACAACATCTGGAATTCGAGAAGAGTTTTTTTCTGTTCGCACACCCGTTCCTAGGGGATTAGCAACTAGATCTAAGTTAGCCTCGGCAAAAAAACGTTGCAGGTAGTAGACTAGAAACTTACAGATCTGGGTGTGTAAATAGGTAGATGCGGACATAGGGATTAGTATTCCTCGGTGTAATTCATAGCAAACATCCGGTTCTCCTTCATATTCTAGATACTCCTCAAAGGTGAATAGATGCTCTTGAGTTTCTTGGGGCTGGGGAGCGATCGCTTGGGTTTCTGGAATCGTTGCTTGAGTCATCAGGTGAGACCTCGATCGTGCGTTATCAGTAAATTCTAGCCAAAATGCAGTTAACGCTTGACTCAGATAAGGAGCTGAGAGCAACTGGTCTGAGTCAAGCGTTATCAAGACGGGGAATTTAAGTGAAGGTATTTGCCCAATCTTTAATCCAATTTAAGGTGTCATGGACGTTTTCTAGGGTGGCGGCTTCACAATAAAGACGTAAAACAGGTTCGGTTCCACTAAAGCGAACGAGGAGCCAACTGCCATCGGCTAATCGGAATTTGTAACCATCAATGGTATTGCAGTCGGTAACAGCTTTACCCGCAATTTTGGTGAGGGGATTGGTTTCTAATTCTTGTACAAGACGCGATCGCACTTCCATGCTGGCTAAGGGGAGATCGATGCGATCGTACATGGAGGAAAATCCGGTTTTTTCTTGCAGTTGACTATACAGATAGCCAAGATTTTGCCCCGATTGCACCACGGCTTCGAGAACATAGAGGGCGGAAAGCAGGGCATCCCGTTCGGGAATATGGGTGTTATAGCCAACACCACCGGATTCTTCCCCGCCAATGAGGACGGAATTCTCTAACATGCGATCGGCAATATATTTATACCCGATCGCCGTTTCATGGACGGATAAGTTATACAGTTGTGCCACTTTGGGCATTAAATCTGAGCCACTGATGGTTTTAACAACTTCCCCCGTAAATCCGCGTCGGGTAGCTAAATGTTCGATCAGAACAGGAATCAGAATTTGGGTACTCATGTATGTGCCATCTTTATCTATGGCAGCGATGCGATCGCTATCGCCATCAAAGACTAAACCGGTGACTAAGTCTGAACTTTTTCCAGAGGTGGAAAAGTTCTTCATATCTTCTAATAATTGAGGTAAATATTTGGGTAGAGGTTCAGGCGCACCGCCACCAAATAGGGGGTCGCGATCGCTATTTAACTCTCGAATATCCACCCCTAAAATTTGCGCCAATCCTCCTCCGGCTGCTCCATGCATGACATCGGCAAACACGGTTAATTTACCTTGGATAATGGCGGATTGAATGGCTCCAATATCCACTTTAGAACGTAAAATCTCACAATAGGAAGGCCAAGGATCAAACGACTCTAGGGTTCCCGGTTTTGGGGCAGGGGGGAGGGTTTGGCCGAGTTTAGCTTCTATTTTTTGGGTGACTTCTGGGGAGACAGAACCGCCAAAGGCTCCCTTCACTTTTAAGCCAAGATATTTACCGGGGTTATGGGAAGCCGTCATGACAATTGCACCGAGGGCACCTTTTTCTTTCGCTGCCCAACTGAAGGCAGGAGTGGGGGCGTAAGTATTCGTGAGCAGCACATTAAAACCCGCATTTTGAATGGCTTCAGCAGCAACTTGGGCAAATTCTTCCGCTAAAAACCGGCGATCGTGGCCCACAATTACGGTACGATTGCTGCGATAAAACTCCGTTTCGCTGTCGCGATCGCCATAAACTTCTTCTAAAATCTGGGCGGCGATCGGGGCAACTTCAGCCACCCGTTCCATCGTGAAATCTGCCGCAATAACCCCGCGCCAGCCATCTGTACCGAATTTAATGGGGTTTTTAAAAGGTGTTACTGCCATAAACGCTGCCTCTTTCCATAAATACTCACTTCTTGAGTTTACCCCCAATTTTCGGCTGGTCTACTGTCTGTAAAAATATCAATATTTGTTACAAATTCTCTCAAAAACAGAATATAGCGCTCTTCCAAAGAACCCCAAAGGTATCTTTTCATATTAACTCTAATATCAAGTCATTCAATGATCAAGGATTAATTTTGATTTCTAACGGGTTGTATTCGATTTCTACTCTAGAGCCGTATCTGATTTCCGGAATCAAGGGTGAAAGGATTTCCAGAATGGATGGATTGTGAAAGTGACGGATCTTGGTTTCAGGATGGGGATAATAGACTAAACTGTCATATTTTTGCTCTTGAAATGATACACGACAGCGTGAAAAGGAAAAATCTTCAGGTAGAGTATGCTCTGTCCAATTTACAGATCTAAATGTAAATTCAGGTTCGACTAACTCGAACGTTTTGGGGCTAATGGCAATATTCAATGTTCCTGGGAAGAAGGGAGTTAAATCCAGACCTAATGCTTTGAAGAAAGGAGTCTGCATTTCTATTGTACCCCTAGGATAGGGACTATCTAATGCATTGCCAGAAGCCACCTGATGTCCGGGTTGTATCATCCCATCTACCTTTTGCCAAGAGCGATCGATCATCTGAATTATGTTATTATCACTGATTTTATTATAGAGCAGAGAAAGGGAGAATTAGAACATTTTCTATTACCTATTCCCTGCTCCCCAACCTGAAGCATTTCATCAGAGCCAATTAACCGAACTTGATATCATCTGTATTTAATCCGGTTTTAATCAAATGGCGAATTTCTTTTACTTGAAAATTATCGGCGAACTGTTGGAGTTTCAGCGCAAATGGGACATAGACAATATTATGATCTTGCAGGGCGATCGCCGCTTTCTCCAGACTATTAAGATTCCCTCTTAAGGCTAAATCGAGTAATTTCTCTAATATCTCCTGTTCTGGAAAAACCATCTGTTCTTCATGTCCATTATTCTCTGAGGAATGAGAGGCTATCTTCTGTTCTTTAAATCCAGAATCAACCAATCCTTGATTTTCATAAATCCACTCTAAATGCAAGTATTTTTGTAAGTAAACCAGCAACAAATCCACTTGTACAGGTTTCGGTAAAAAGGCATTTCCACCGACCTTTAAGCTTTCTTCCTGATCGGTACAAAATACTTTAGCTGAAGACACAATAATCGGGATCTCTTTCCATTCATCAGACTGGCGAACTCTTTTAATTAAATCCAACCCATTCATGATTGGCATCATGATATTAGTAATAATTAAATCTGGTTTATAGTTCTGTACTTGATCCAAGGCTTCTTCACCCTGGTTTGCTTGAAGACAAATAAACCCGATTGATTCTAACAAGCTGACGACAATTGCTCGGTTTTCCCACTTATCATCAACAATCAGAATGGTTTTCACTGACCCTTGAAATCCTATAATTTTCTGAGCTTTTTGATCGTAAGATTGATGCGGACATTCAGCCGGGACTTGCAAGGATAAATCGACCCAAAACCGACTGCCTTCACCTAAGCTACTTTCCACCTGAATCTGACTACCCATCAGCGCGACAATTCTTTGACTAATGGTTAAACCCAAGCCAGTTCCTTCTGATTTTTTTTGAGTTTCTCCAACTTGCTCAAAAGGCTTGAAAATTTGTGTCATTTGGTTAGCATTCATGCCAATACCGGTATCTTCTATTTCAAAGTGAATGCTGACGCTTTGATTATTGAAGGTTTTATTGGGACGATCTCCATCTCTTGAAGACAGATTTTTCACCTTAAAAATCACTTGTCCTCGATCGGTGAATTTTATGGCATTTCCCAGCAAGTTAATGAGGACTTGTCGAAGACGTTTTTCATCAGCATAAATACTAACGGGAAGCCAAGGATCGGATTGATATAGAAATTCAATATTTTTTTGTTTTGCTCGTAGGCGAAACATTTCGACAATCCCCATCAGAAATGAGGGTAAATGAAAATAGCTGCTTTCTAGTTCGAGCTTTCTCGCTTCAATTTTCGATAAATCCAAAATGTCATTAATCAACGTCAGTAAGTGTGATCCACATTGATGAATAATATCGATCCCATCAAACTGAGACTTGAGGAGGTTATCTGATCTTTGAAGAATTTGCGTATACCCTAAAATGCCATTCAGGGGAGTGCGGAGTTCATGGCTCATATTGGCTAAAAATTCGCTTTTGGCTTGATTGGCGCTATCGGCTGCAATTTTAGCTTGTTCCAATTCTTGAGTGCGATCGCGGACTTTTTCCTCTAAAGTCTGGGAATAGTCTTGTAATTGCACATTAGCCTGTTGTAATTGTCTTTGATAGCGGCTATTTGTGCCTAGAATGGCGGCAACTGTCAAAGCAGAGAGGGGAGCAATCACCGGAATCCACCATCCGATTAAAAACGCACCATAGCCAAATAAAACTATCCCCCCTCCACTAGCACTGACCGCTATAATCGTGAGACCGGGAAAACTGTGGGTCGCTGAAAGCTTAATTTGAGGCAGGGTATAACTCAACAGGACTCCGATCGCAGACCAAAACAATACCCACAGACCTTTCAAGGGTAAAGATAACACTGAGGTTAAGGGCCGGCCATCTAGGGCAGCACTTAACATCAGGCTGGCAATATTGGCATGAATAAAGACCCCAGGCATCGGCTCAGAGGTCTCTTGATTACGATTGCTGTAGGGAGTATGAAAAAAATCATTCGTGCTGTGAGCCACCGAGCCAATGAGAATGAGGCGATCGCGGATTAATTCGGGATCAAAGTCCCCTTGCAGTAATTTCATCATACTCAAGGACTCAAATTGATCTGGAGTGCCCCGATAATTGAGCACAATTTGATAGCCCCCTAAATCCGCTTGACGATAACTGCCATTTTTGGAGGTTAAGGGACGAAATTCTGCTTGTCCTAACCCGTAAAACCGACGGTCTGAATCAATAGTTTTTAATTCAATTTCTTCCCCATGCAAATAATCTAAACTGGTTCGTACTCCTAAAGTTGGCAATAATTGTCCCTCTTCATCCAAAGATACAATCAGCGCTCGTCGGACTTTAGAGTCAGCATCTACTACTAAATCTGCTAGGGCAACTTGCTGGTTTTCTTCTAGGGCAGAAGGGGGGGCAACTCCTTCTCCTACTGCTTTTTTAATCCCGATTAAATGGGGCGTTTGAGCGATGACTTCCATCCATTTTTCGGTTCCTGGAGCAACCGGTAGATCGCGATATAAATCTAAACCAATCACCCTCGGATGATGTTGATTGAGGATAGAAATGATTTGCGCTAATGTGCCATCACTGAGTGGCCAAGTTCCCAGTTCCTGAATATCGCGATCGTCAATGGTGATGGTGGTAATCCGTTGTTCTGGTTGTTCTAGGGGGCGATGGCGAAAAAACTGGTCTAGAGTTGCCCATTCAAGCAGTTGAAATCCTCCAGCCATTCCGGCAATCATCACCGTACCGGTGACACTTGGAGCAATGGTAAGCAAGGGGTGCCATTGCTGAACATAGTGCTTGAGACGATGCCACATAAGGAATTGCCAGATATCAGTATGCACAGCTTAAGGTTGGGATTTGAGGATCGGTTGATTGGCGATCGCCTCTAGTCCTACGGATGATAATAGCTCTGTCCAATTTTCGATCAAGGATAGATTATCGGGTTCCTGTTTTTTTAATTGCACCAAAGAAAAAATGGTGTCATACCAAAGTTTGGCTTGGGCGAGATCTTGGACTTTTTTTAAAGAGAGTTCGGAGGAAATAGAATACTCTTCTCGAGGCAAACGACGAACCCACCCAACATATTCTGGACTGTCCGGTTCTAACACTTCCCCACAAATGAAGGCCATCCTCCATCGATAATTGACGTTTTCTTTTAAGGGGGGTGCATCTTCTGGCAGTTGCACGCCAATAATTCCAGGGGTTTCTGGTAACTTCATTTGGTGCTGAAAATGCTGTTCTCCGGTCTCGGTTTGTAGACTAAAAAATATCTGTTGAGCTGAAATTTGGGGAACATAGATATAAATCGTTGGCCTTTCAGCAACCGTAAAACCGATCTGGGTTTTTGGAAGTAGGGGAGTGATGGGTGATAAACTCTCTTGGACTGAAACGCACTGTTGGGGATTGCGCGCTCCTCCCCCTAATGTGGAGTCGGGAGCTTGATCTTCTGGGGGTTCAAAGATCACAGCTTCCGCTGAAGTTGCCATTAAACTTAGAGTAACTGCTGCAATTAAACCCGGCAGTCTGGATCGAGAAACTGGAAAGGGTTTACTCATAGCGATAGGGTTGATGAGGGTTTACAGGGTGCTTGATTCTATTGTGCTTGCTTTTCCGGCAAAATCCAACCCGTTTAAAAAAAATGACAACGGTAGTTAACTGGGTCTCCGCTTCCCCCTATTACCCCATCGGGGGGAAGATTTGCCAGGTTTTAGCCGTCACTTGAAGGTTGACTTTTGTGCCGATGGGTAGGGGGTTAATGGTGTTGCTTCTGGCTTTGAGTTCTAGTCCGGAAGAGGTGTGCAAAGTATAACGATGTTCGCGACCGAGAAATTGGCGATCGCCGATTTTGGCGATCGCGTTTTCATCCGGTTTGAGCTGAATATCTTCTTCGCGAATCATTAAATCTCCTTGCTCTAAGTCTTCTGAGTCAGGGACGAAAAATGAGCCGATTTCCGTATCCCATTGGGAACCGTTGCGACGAGCAGGGATAAAATTGGCTTGAGTGACAAATTCCGCGACAAACCGAGTTTGAGGATGACGGTAAATGATTTCTGGCGGCCCAATTTGTTCGAGTTGTCCGTTGTGCATCACGCCCACCCAATCACAGATAGAGAGCGCTTCTTCTTGATCGTGTGTAACAAAAATAGCTGATATGCCACTCGCTTTGAGAATGCGGCGAATCTCGGATCTCAGGCGCACTCGCACTTGAATATCTAGGTTGCTCAGGGGTTCATCTAAAAGGACGATGGTGGGTTCTGGTGCTAGAGCGCGAGCTAGAGCAACTCGTTGTTGTTGTCCTCCAGAGAGTTGGTGAGGATAGCGGTTTTGGAGTCCTTCCAAGCTCACCAGGGAAAGGGCTTCTAAGAGCCGTTTTTCAACCGTTCCTGTGCCCGAGCCTCGACGATGCTTCAAGCCAAAGATAATATTTTCTGCCACGGTTAGATGGGGGAATAAGGCATAATCCTGAAACACAATGCCCACATCTCGCTTTTCAGGAGGCACAGAAAAACGAGCTGTTCCCACCTCTTGCCGCCGTAATTCAATCTTGCCCCCAACCGGTTGCTCAAATCCAGCAATTAACCGGAGTAAGGTCGTTTTTCCACATCCTGAAGGCCCTACTAAGCCTAAAATATCGCCTTGCTTTAAGGTGAAACTGACCTGATTGACCACAAATCCTCTCTTTGGGTCAAATTGTTTGCTCACCTCTTCTAGGTTCAACACCACCGTCTCTGACATGCTTTGCCCTGTAACCGTTCAATCGATTAAAACTGCTATTACAGTAGCATAGTTTTTAGGCATCTTTTGAGAAGAGTTCTTAGTCTATTGGGGGACAACTCTGGGCCATCTCCATTCAAAAGAACAGATGACAGAGAAGAAGACCCGTTCCTCTTCTCTGTCGAATCTTTACTCGGAGAACACCAAGAGTTACTATAACTTTGTTGAAAATAATTGTCAATACATTAGAAAAAAAAAAGTCGGGAAAGACCTTTCCCGACTGCTTTAGGATCGAATGAGTGATGACGGAGTAAAAGACGCGGAGGCAGTTAACTGAGAGATTCAAGATAATCCCGAACTCGGTTACGGCGCTTAGGTTGGCGGAGCTTTTGTAAGGCTTTGGCCTCAATTTGCCGGACTCTCTCGCGAGAGAGTTCTAGGGCGCGGCCAATTTCGGCTAAGGAATAGGGATGACCATCACCGAGGCCAAAGCGCATTTGAATGACATCCCGTTCCCGACTGGTTAAGTCCGCCATCAGGTGGCGCAGGTCTTGTTGTAAGGATTCGCGCATTAAGGATTCTTCAGGGGAAATGCTATCTGTTTCTAGAAGTTCTCCCAGTTCTGTATCTTTATCTTTACCCACCTTGGTTTCCAGGGATACTGAGCGAGGAACCCGCAACAGCACTTCTCGAATTTGGCTTGGGGTCATGTCTAGTTCTGCCCCTAAATCTTCGATAGTAGGGGTGCGCCCTTTGTCTTGGGCCAGTTTGCGTTGGGCTTTTTTGATCTTATTGAGTTTTTCGGTAATGTGGACCGGTAGGCGGATCGTGCGGCTTTGGGTGGCGATCGCCCGGGTAATCCCTTGGCGAATCCACCAGTAGGCATAGGTGCTAAAGCGATACCCTTTAGTGGGGTCAAATTTTTCTACTGCTCGTTCTAGTCCCAAGGTTCCTTCTTGAACCAAATCTAGCAACTCTAAACCCCGATTTTGGTATTTTTTGGCCACTGAGACCACCAGACGCAAGTTAGCCTTAATCATGTGGTCTTTCGATTTCAGGCCAGCCGATTGCATTTCGTCTAACTGTGCCACGGTTAATCCAGCTAACTGTGCCCAATGGCGTTTCCCTTCGACCAAAGCGACTTTAAGGGCTGGCACATGGGTTTGAGCAACTTCTGCCCAGCGCTCCCAACTGGGGCGATGTCCAAGCTGGGACGTGAGGCGATCGCGAATTTCTATTAATCGCACATACTCTTGAATCGGCCCAGTTTCCGATTGTCCAGCTTGATTGCGTAATTCGATCAGTTGAATATAGCGCTGGACTTGTTGAGCTTCTGCAACTTCCTCATCGCGACCGAGCAAGTGGACTCTGCCAATTTCTTGGAGATACAACCGGACTAAATCCGTTGTGCGACGGTTGACTGAGGTGGGCCGGTTACGGGATTCCGTAGACTCCATTTCCAGTTCAGCCATTGTCTCTGAGGAGGTCAAGTCTTCTTGGGAAGTGAAATCCTCCGACGCTTCTAACTCATAGCTAGAGGTAGAGGATTCATTGTATTCAGGGTTCGGGCCAAAAGCAGTTACTGGCGTAGTCATCGTCTCAGTTGCTCCAAGTCATGAAAGGGAAGCATTTACAGGGTTCCCATCCGATTAGGGTTCCCTAATAGGGGGATGAATGACAGAATCTTTAGATTTTTTTAAGAAATCTATCGGTCTGTGACTTCATCAACTCAATCAAGTTTTCCGAGTTTTGAGGGAGTGAACTTGAGTCTCAATTGCCTAAGCCAGAATGGGCCTCAACCACAGAGATTCAGTTTCTCTAAGAACTCAGGAGTAAGCTTATCAACTTTTACTTACTGTTGTTTACGGTTAAGCCGGTTTTATGGCGTTTTAGCCTTAAGTTAACCAGTTCTCATATTTTTTTATTAGGAGAATCAATTCAGATGGACTATGAAATCCTGCACCCTGATTGATTGAGCGTTCGACTGCGTATCCTATGTTTTTTTGCAAGTCCACTCTACTATAGATAGAGGTTACCTTAAGGGAAGTGACTTGGGTCAAAGGTTGAATTAATCTGTATCACTAAGTTTTGTGAGATCAAAAGATCTTCACAAGTGTGAAACCCATGCCCAGATTGGGGTAGCCTGGATTGGACTCCCCTTGTCTTTCTTCTTATTCACGCTCTCAAATCAGGATTCAGGTTTAATATCTCTTAACATCAGGGCATGAAGCGCCTGATGGGGACTGATTTTCCCTTGCAGTAGTAAATCAACTTGAGTACAGATCGGGATAGGAATGTGATGAGTTTGGGCCAATTGGACTAAAACTTGTGTCGTATTAACCCCTTCTGCGGTTCCTTCCAGATGGTCGAGAATTTCCCATAGGGGTTTCTCTTTTGCGAGTTGATAGCCGACTTGATAGTTGCGGCTGAGGGGACTATTACAGGTGGCTAATAGGTCGCCTAAACCGGAGAGTCCGTAGAAGGTTTCGGGTTTGGCTCCCCAATGAGTACCGATGCGGATCATTTCAGTTAGGCCCCGTGTGAGCAAGGCGGCTTTGGCGTTGGTTCCCAGGTGTAGACCGTCACAGACTCCAGCGGCGATCGCCAAAACGTTTTTTAAGGTTCCCCCCAGCTCTACCCCTAGGGGGTCGTCATTGGTGTAAACCCGAAAGCGGGTGGAGGAAAAGACCTGTTGCACCCATTGTGCAGCTTGGGGGTCTCGACTGGCAACGGTAGTTGCAGCAGGGAGACCTTGGTTAATTTCTTTGGAGAGGTTTGGCCCTGCTAAAACGATGACATTATTCTCAGGAAAAGCATTTTGCCAGAGCTGGGAGGGCGTGATGCGATCGCTCGGATCGAGGCCTTTAGTAACTGTGACAATCGCAGTAGAAGGGTTCAGACCACAAGTTTGAACTTGCTCAATCACGGGTTTTACCCCTTTCATCGAAACAGCGCTCAGAACCAGGGACGCACCAGCAAGAGCTTCACAGAGGGGGAGATCGCCGCGACGAGACCAAAGGGTGACGTGATAGTGGCGCTCTCGGGCGAGTTGAGCGAGGGTTTTCCCCCACACTCCACCCCCGATAACGGCAATGGAGAGTACTGGATGTGAAGCAAAAGAGGATGATAGTTCAGAAGTCATGGATGTCTTCAACTTGGGTTTTCTATTGATCTATTACCCTTGCAGCTCTGGTGACCCATGAAAAGAGGTTTTTTGGCCGGAGAGGCCCTATTCAATACTATCGGGGTCGATGTTGAGTTCCCACAATTTAGCCGCTAGGCGATCGGCGCGTTGAGTTTCGCGATCGGCAATTTCTTCCGGTGTCAAAACTAACTCCCCTTCGGCTGTGAAAAAGCGTAATTGGCGATCGCGCCTTCCCAAATATAATCCCAATTCCTCGCTCCACAAGTCTCCTGATTCATTGGCAGCGATCTCTGCATAGTCACCACCCTTGAATATAAATCCCTGTAACTCCAGCGT
Source organism: Roseofilum sp. Guam (assembly GCF_017746735.1). Classification (NCBI taxonomy): domain Bacteria; kingdom Bacillati; phylum Cyanobacteriota; class Cyanophyceae; order Desertifilales; family Desertifilaceae; genus Roseofilum; species Roseofilum sp. Guam. The sequence continues at coordinate 39,298 of NZ_JAGHZN010000023.1, forward strand.
TTCTAGGTCAAACCAGAAATATTGTGGCGCTCTAAAAATCTTTTGGTAAAGCTCTTTTTTCCATTGGCGATCGGCTGATGTGTTTTTCTGCGAGAAGATTTCCACAATCACATGGGGATATTTACCATCTTCCTTCCAAACCACCCAACTTTTGCGCGGTTTTCTCTCCGTTTTCAGGGCCACAAAGAAATCTGGGCTGCGCCAGTTCCCTGATTCGATTTGTTGGCGACTATAGTAGACCGAGAGATTACCCGCAACGTAGAAATCCTGGCGAGATCTCCAATGTCTTTCTAAAGATTGAATTAAGAGGATAACTTGTTTTAGATGCAGGTCGCTGTCCATGGGAGGTTCATTGCTGTAAAGATCGCTAGGGGGGAAGATAATCTCTGCTTCCGATTCGGTATTGGATACTAAGGTTGAGGAATCAGTCATGGCAAAAAATAGAGGAATTAGAGCGTATCGGGATCGATGTTAAGTTCTCTAAGTTTAGCCGCTAGGCGAGTAACTCGTTGAGCTTCTGTTTCAGCTCGTTGAGCTTCCGCATCGGCTCGTTGAGTCTCTCGGTCGGCGATTTCATTCGGTGTCAAAACCAACTCACCTTCGGCTGTGAAAAAGCGTAATTGGCGATCGCTCCTGCCTAAATACAATCCGAGTTCTTGACTCCATAAGTATCCCGACGGGTTGGCCGCGATCGTCTGATATTGACCCCCAAGCATAACGAATCCTTCAAACTCTAAAGTATCGGGGTCAAACCAGAAATATTCCGGAGTACTAAAAATATTTTCATAAATCTGTTTTTTTAATCCCCGATCTACCGATGCCGTTTTTTTGGATAAAATTTCCACAATCACATTGGGATACTGACCATTTTCCTGCCAAACCGTCCAACTTTTGCGGGGTTTGCGCTCTGTTCCTAGGACGACAAAGAAATCGGGGCCGCGAAAGTCTTCTGATTTGAGTTGTCGGGGACTATAGTAGATGGTGAGGTTCCCTGCTGCGTAGAAATCTTGGCGAGATCTCCAGAGTCTTTCTAAACATTGAATTAATAGGATAATTTGTCTTAGATGCAGTTCACTTTCCACGGGAGGTTCATCACTGTAAAGGTCACCAGGAGGGAAGAGAATCTCTTCTTCTGTGGGTTGGATATGGGATAAGGTAAGGGAAGAGGCAGTCATGGCGGTACAAAATAGAGGAATTAGGGCGCGATCGCCATCAGCAGGAGTTTTGCTTGAACTGGATATATTTTAGCTGATGCCAAAAATGACAGATTTTGTAGGGGTAAAAAATCTTTCGCCCCTACATGCTTGTCGCTATTACCCATTATCAGGGCGTTGGCCGATATAAAAAACGTAGCCATAATATTGACTGTAATGGCGATAGAGATCGATTTCTTGTTGTTCGTTCTCTAAAACTTGTAAGGATTCTGGGTCATTTTGATACTGTATTTTAAGCTGATTAATTTTGTTCTCTACAGGCGTATAGTAATCCGTCCACCAGGCAATTTCTGGCAACACAAAGGTATCAACGATCGCGTAACCGGCCGTTTCCATGGCGGTCCGATTCTCCTCTAAGGTTCTCATGGAGGGATAACCTTCTTGCCAAAACTGCTTGACGGGTTCAGGAGGATTGGGTTTTAACCAGGTGATTTCGGTGACTGCGATGTATCCTCCGGGTTTGAGGAGCGATCGCCACTTGCTCAAGCCGCGATCGAAACCCATAATATAAATCGCACCTTCCGACCAAATTAGATTGAAAGACTGCGCTGCAAAGGGCAAGTCTGCCATATCTGCACAGACGACTTCCAGGCGACTTCCCCATCCTTGAGTCTCGAATCGTTGTTTCAGCTCATCCAGATAGGCTTGATGGAAATCAACCGCAGTAATGGTTCCATTGCTCAGAGTGGCCAGATCCAGGGTTTGTTGTCCCGGCCCACAACCAACATCTAAAATTTGGGGACAGTTGGGTAACGCACTCAAGCGAGAAAAGGCCTGTTGAGTCGAGGCAAAGTTGCCGGGGCCTTCCCTGGGAAGATTACTGTGAATTTGCCAAAATACGGGATGAAAATCAGACATGGGTCAGTCCTAAAGATTCTTCTAAACGTTCAACCACTAAATCGGTAATCATTTGTTCATAATATTGACATGCCATGGTTTGTGAAGAGCAAAAGGTTTTATTTTCCCAATATTTGTTACTGGCAGAACCTCCGCCACAAATTCCATAGTATTGACAAGTTTGTTGGCACAGTTCGACCCCAGCCGTGATATCGGCATAGATGTGTTGGAATTTTTCGCTCTGGCATACGGATTCTAAGCTATCGGTGAGGATATTACCGAGGATAAAATCACCGTATTCTGCGGTTTTAATCGCTAACAATTCCGGATCGAACATGGAAAAATTGCCCTGATGATCGACGTTGAGAATGACGAAGGGGGTGGTTAAGCCACTGCGAGGGATGCGATCGCCGTTATAAATCAAGTTGCAAATCCGCTCAAATTCCCGTAGTTTGAATTCTCCACCGCTTTGAGTGGTCAAATCCCAAAATCGGCGAATAAACGCCTTGTAGCGCCTTTTAGCGTCCGTATTGGCGAGGGATGAGGACTGGTGTCCCCCCTCTAATTCCTCGATATTAAAGCCCACATCCGTCATGCCATTATCCATGAAAAAGGCAAACAGTTCATCAGCGCGATCGAGGGAATCTTCGGTAATCACGGTGATAATGTTAAATGGCACATCCTGTTCTTGTAAGTGGCGAATCCCGCGCATCGTGCTGTGATGGGTTCCCCGTCCCGTGCGGGTTTTCCGATGGGCATCATGGATAAAATCAGGGCCGTCAAGGCTCACCCCAACTTGTACGTTATAGCGCTTAAATAGATCGCACCACTCTGGTGTAATTAAGGTGGCGTTGGTTTGTACCGATTGACCAATTTCGCACCCCGTTTTATTTAAGGTTTTATCCAGTTCTGCAATCTGAGAGAGGGCAGTTTCATAGAACGAAATGGGAACAGCGAGCGGTTCCCCCGCGTGCCAACAGATGGTAAAGCGATCTCCCACAAACGGACTCTCGAAGATCGCGCGAAACACCGGTTCAATCAGATCCAGGGAAAACTGCTGCTTCAGATGGCGATCGGGTAAATAACAATAGTCACAATCAAGATTACAAAAGGATGTCGTTTGCAGAATCACTAAATCTAAGGGGCCAAAGTTAGAGAAATCCAACATACGAGTTATTCATAAGGGTTTATTGTGACTCCATTCTACAGAATCATCCTATTCCCTATCATTCCCGATTCTGTTGCATAAGCGGTGATCCTCATCACTCAAAGGAGCATGAGGATTAGATAAATAAGGGCGAAGTTTCTGGCAAGTTCTCTGCATTAAAGAGTCAAAGTCCACATCCCACACCTTATTAAGCAATTAAGCGCAACTTCATAGAGAAATGGTATTAGGGAGATACTGATAAGAACCCACCCAAATAATCAGCGCATGACCTGTGGCAAAGAGCATCATCCCAACCTCCCCTTTAAGTATTTGCTTAAGTCTCTTGCTCTATAGTGCCAGACACCGAACAAAATCTAATGCATCAAATTAGATGAAACAGTCCACTACTAGCTACTAGCTGAGACCCGATTTGTAGGGGCGAAAAATTTTTCGTCCCTACAGGTGAGGATTCAATCAATTTTCAAACGCCGTGGCTAAAGGTTTCGGAGACAATTGAGCAACTAAAGAGGCGATCGCCTGGGTATAATGGCGATCGGAAGACGTTGCACGCAAACGAGTATTTCGTACTAAGCGCCGTTGCTCTTGTTGACTCAACTCTATCGTCACATCTGGCGTAATCCCCATTTTACTGATATCGGTTCCTTTTGGCGTGTAATAATGGGCAACGGTCACCGCTAATCCAGACCCATCGGAGAGGGAATGAACTGCCTGCACTAAAGCTTTACCAAAGGTTTTCATACCCACAATTTGAGCGCGATGATTATCTTGCAGAGCGCCAGTGAGAATTTCACTAGAACTAGCCGATTTTTGATCGACTAAAACCGCTAAAGGTCTTTTCGTTAAGGCCGTACGGTTTGCTCGCACAGACTCCCAATTACCATCACGGTCAATGGTACTGACAATTGCCCCATTGTCAAGCCACATACGGGCAATTTCAATGCTTGATTCTAATAATCCCCCTGGGTTACCGCGCAAATCCAACACAAACCCATCAACTTTTTGATCTTCTAAATCCTTAATCGAGCGCTCCATTTGTTCTGCTGCATGGGAGCTAAATTCATCTAAGCGAATATAGCCGACTCGCAGGGAACCCTCTTGTTTCACTTCATAATTAACCGCAGGCACTTCCACCGTAGCTCGGACTAATTCTAATTCAAAAGGCCCCCATCCGGGTCGGGTTAGTTTCAGTTTAACTTGACTGCCCACATCCCCTCGAATCAGTTGGCTCACGGTTTGTATAGACATGCCTTCCGTAGACTGACCATCAATGGCTAAAATGATGTCTCCAGCCAGAATCCCCGCTTTTAAGGCAGGAGAGTTTTCATAGGGTTTAACCACGGTTAATCGGCGGGTTTGGGGATGGATTTCTAAAGAAATACCCACCCCTGATAATTCCCCAGAGGTTTGCTCGGTCAGTCGTTGAAACTGCTTAGGGTCAAGAAAACGGGTATAGGGATCATTGAGCTGTTTGAGAGCGGCTCGAATGGCTCTATAGGCTTGATCCGGACTGGTATATTGGCGATCCAGGAGATCCTGTCGCACATTTAACCAATCGACTTGATTAAAATTGGGGTCAACATACTCGCGGTTCACAATTTGCCAGGTTTCATCCACAATGGATTTGGGACTATCCTGTAGGGCTGCACTTACGGATTGACACCAGGCTGTACCCAGTAAACCTAAGCTTGCTGTGGTAGTTAATGTGCCACTGAGCAAGGCAATCTGAAGCGGTTTTAAGCAGTTTTTATACCAATTCATTGGGATTATTCGCGATGGAGGTTAGAGAGTGAGCCGTCCTATTCGGTCTTCATCTTCATTTTATCGATTAATTTAGTCGATGAGCCGCAATACTGAATTAATCGAAGAAGGCAAAAGGCTCAAGGAAGCCCTTTGAGGCTACTTCAAGGGGAAAATCTCACTTTCCCTATTGTGGGCCACTTTTCCCAGGGTTCGACCCGTGAACATAACATAACTTTACATCGACTCAGCAAAATGGCGATCGCCTATACTCAGAATCGCATGGATGGTCGGTTCGTTGGGAGGTGATGATGAAGATTTGGGCGCGACTCGGCTCTTGGGTGCTGCCTCGTTGGTTGCTGTTTGGCACTTTGGTAGGACTTAGTTTGATTATAGTGATTGGCAGTGGTTGGGCGATCGCCACGTCACAAAAACTTTCTGCTGCTTCCCAATCTCCCCTTGATGCCTATCTAATGCTAGGGGGTAGTATTCGCCGAGAAGTCCATATGACGCAAGTCGCTAAAAATAATCCCAACATTCCTATTTTAATCTCCCAAGGAGCCGATGATCCGTGCATTATTCGCCTATTTGAAGTTAATACTGCTCCCCAAAATCAAGTGTGGTTAGAACGTTGCGCCCATTCCACCTTTGAAAACTTTTACTATACGTTACCCATTCTGAAACAATGGGGAGTTCACCACGTGCAAATGATTACCTCTGCTCGGCATCTCCCTCGTGCCCAATGGTTAGGACAAATTATCCTCGGTAGTCATGGCATTTGGATGGAAACGTATACGGTCGAAGAACAAGGCATTCCTGGCAATACGGAATCGAGTTTAAAAACGGGATTAGATGTGATTCGTAGTCTCATTTGGGCAGGACTTAGCCAATTTTATCAACCCAGTTGCGGGCAGTTTTATCGCCTCGTAGACTCTAATTTACAAGAGTGGATAGCCCAAAAATATCGCTGTGAAAATCAATGGGATTTACGCCATATTTTTAAGGATATGCCTGGAATAGGGAATGGGGAATAGGGCGTTATCTCCGCTCCCTTCGACTCTGCTCAGGGAGCGTCTGCGTCCTCCTCATTCGCCATGTTTCCCTAAGAGGCAGAACCAGCAACTTTCAATTCTCCTGCCATGATTCGCTTAAAGACTTGATGGTTGCGAACTGATTCTAAGTCGGCATCATTTTGAGCCACTTCCCGATACATGGGATTAATTTTAATGGCCCGATGGAGACTAATGAGGGAAGATTTTTGATCGCCCATTAAGGCATAACAATAGGCTTTATTGTAATGGGCATTGGCATGATCGGGTTTACATTTTAGGGCTTCATCAAGACTCGATAGAGCTTCTTTATAGCGTTTCAGTTTACTGAGGGTGTATCCCCGGTTATCCCATGCTTCATATTTATCGGGTTGTATGCGAAGGGCTTGTTCGTAGGAGGCAATTGCCTCATCAAAGCGATCTAATTTTTCTAAAGTATTGCCCCGATTATTCCAATAATCGGCTTTATTCTCTTCTAACTCGATCGCCCGATCGTAGGCTTCGAGGGCTTCTTCATACCGGTTTAATTCATACAGAACATAGCCTTTTGCATACCAAACTTCGGGATTATTGGCTTGCAAACTCAGAACCTGGTTATAGGAATCTAAAGCGGGTTCATAGCGCCGGATTTGGGCTAAAGAATTACCGCGTTGTTGCCAAAGTAAGGGATCGTCAGCACGATATTGAATGGCTTTATCATAGGCAGAAACGGCTTCTTCATAGCGCTGAAGTTTCACCAAGACATTGGCTAAATTCATCCAAATTAGGGGGTCAGATTGTTTATACGCAACGGCTTTATTATAGGACTCTAAAGATTCTTCATAGTGTTGTAATTTAGCCAAGGTTCCACCGCGATTATTCCAGGCTTCAGGAAAATTCTCCCGTAATTTTAACGCCCGATCGTAGGATGCGATCGCTTCTGAATGGCGGCCGAGTTTGGCTAATGCACCGCCGCGATTATTCCAGGCTTCAGGAAAATGGGTTTGATGGGCGATCGCCTGATCGTAAAGGGTAATCGCTTCATGATACCGACCTTGCAAAAATTGGGTATCTCCTTGCCTCAGATACTCATTGGCTGCTTTAGAATAGGATGGAGGGGGAGGGGGTTGGGCAGGATTTGCCCCATTTGTGCCATTTGCCCCATTTGTGCCATTGATTCCATTGCTTGCTCCATGGCCATTTTGCATAGCATTGGCTGCTTCCGTTAACCGAGGTAAAACTTCTGCTAATTTTTGATAAATTTCATCTTTTGCTTTTTCGGTCTCAGCCGCAATTTCCCTAAGTTCCGATACGGCTTCTGACTTAGCGTGACTGATTTGTTGTTCAGCTAATAATTCTTTTTCAGCGATCGCCTCTAACACGGTTTCGGCAGAACCAATGGTCTGTTTAATCGAGGATACCGCATCCTGTTGAAAGCTGGCCAACTCTTGTTTATGAAACTCCGTTTGCTGCTTTAACCGTTGCAGTTGGAGCCAAAAGCCAATGGTCACCAGGGCAAAAAACAGCGCCAAAAACGCCACAAACAAGGCATTCATGGAGATCATCGTACTAAAAAACGTCGCCTCTACTTCATCGGCGATCGCATCCCGCACGTCAGAATCTAATCTTCCCCCCTGTGCAATAAGCTGTTCTTCCTGTAACTCTTGAGCGGCTGAAGGTTCAACCACTGCCAAATTTGCCAGTCCTCCCGTAGACCATATGAGGGTCGAGAGGATGAATGCCATCTGATTGTTCATTTGAGTGCCCGGTAAAACCTGCCAGATTTCTCCAAATTATCCCATTTTTCGTTAAATTGACGAGTGTATTCTAATTCACTGCTAGACGACACGGTAAATAAAGCTTAATGAACACCAAGCCTTAACCGAAAACGCATAACTATCAGGTTTGATCCATTCTGGAGCAAGTTCGGCCCGACTGGCTTGGTGTAAATCTTCTAAAATCGCTTTAGCTGTAGCTCCAGGGTTTTTGACCGTACCCGATACGCCCTTTGATCCAGTTGAAGATTCAGCTAACTTCAAGACTTTAGCCGTTTGCGTAAAAGGAGCCACACTAAAGAGGATTTGGGTGTGGGCTAATCCTTCCCCACAGCATACCGTCCATTCAACTGGGGCGATCGCCTCTGGCAAAAAAATACTGGCTCCTGGAGGAATGACTAACTGTTGATTTTCTACGGTAACATTCAGCTCTGTCTGGCTTCCAGAAGTTGGGCTGGCGCTTTTGGGGGATAAGGAGACTTTAGAGGGTTGAAATAGCTCTAATGCTCCAGAACGATCCAAGCCGAACAACATCACGTATAAGGGGCGATCTTCCTGGTTATGGAGACGGTAACCGATGCGAGAGCCGATCTCTAGATTAAGCAAGGAGGGGATTTTTGCGGCTGAAGTCCGGGGAAGGGGCGATCGCACGGGTTCCTGCCTAGCGATAATTTCTCGTTCGGGAGTAAGCTTCTCCAAAGTAGCTCGCACCGCCAAACGAGACGATCCAGGATTAACCGTTAACTGTAACAGTTTCATCGCCCACAGGCCATCCAGGGTGGGCATTAACCGCCGAATTGCTGTTTTAACGGCTTCATCGGTTTCTCCCATGGTATGGGGAATTAAGTCTAATCCAGGAGAAAATAAGCCATAGCTGTTGTGGGAATTAATACCCTGGGAGAGATTGGAATTAATTCCCTTACTAAACACACAATTAACCGCTTGGGTTAATTCTCCTAAAACCACGGTAGACACATTGGGAATACCTGAAAAGGCACTGGTGGCATCAACCCGTTCTATACGTTCTAAGTCTTGGCAAATCCCCACGACTAAGTTTAGGGAACGGGAGAGATAACGCACCGATTCTTGAATCAGGTGTCCTTCCTCTATGTCTAGGTCAACGTTATTGCCAGGAACCATTACGGCTTTTGCCTTTAAGCCTTCAATCGAGCGCAGTTGAATCAGGGGGGTTGACGCTGGGGGGGACTCTGGCGTTGGGGTGAGAGTAAATAGGGAAGAGGGCTGATAGTTATTGAGGACTTCTGGAGGCAGTCCACCGAGCCACAGAGTCAAACTTTTACCATCTTCGGCGATCTCCTCAACCATCCCTTCGGCTCCTTGGAGATCGGGTGCTTTCCACTGGGTAAGGGTTTGAGTCGCGTCCTGACTTTTGGCACCACTTAAATGGGGTTGTTCGCGATCGCCCGCCAATTTTTGTACCTGATTCGAGACAGTCGCTAAACTCACCGATAAGCGAGTTTCAGGGACAGCTAACCACAGATGTTGCGTCAACTCATAGGTCAACAACCCTGCACTAAAACCATTCCATTGACTCTCAAATGCGTTTTCCCCCAATCCTTGACTGGGGGCTTGTTCGATGGGTCTCTGAATCGGCATCGCCGCAGAAATCACGACACCCGGCAGTTGTCCAAACCGACGTTGTATCCGCAATTGTTCGGCATCGGCTTTGAGATCGTCGCGCAGTTGGTCTTGCAGTGCTTGTACTTCTGGAGTCAGCTCCATACTGCGAGTGTTCCAACTCTCTTTTAAATGGGGATAAGAGCGTCCCCGTAGCACTCCCATCTGTTGCCGCTCTAGAGTTCCATAACTGGTATCGAGAATGGTCACCACTTGAGTAGTTTTTAGGGATTTGAGCAACAGTTGTAGAGTCGATTCTAGAAGATCGTTGATTTGCCCCCCAGAGGCTTGTGGGAGAGTGCCATCAATGGGGACTAAGCTGCTTTGTAGTTCGGCTGGAGTCTCTCCGGTTTGAACAGAGCGACCATAGCCACTAAAGTGGAAGACTACCACATCATCGGGTCGCACTTGGGAAATCAGATGATTGATAAAAGCCGATTCAATCTGTTCACGGGTGGCTTGCTCATTGGTGAGGGTTAAGATATCGCGGGAACTGAATCCTAAGCGATCAACTAACAGTTCTCGTTGCAGTTCCACATCGGTTAGGCATCCTTGGAGTTTGAGGCTCTCTTTCAGAGGATATTGATTAATCCCCACCAAAAGGGCTAACTTCCGAGAGGTGGGTTTGGCGATCGCCGCTAAAGCGCGATCGCTCAACTGCCATAAACTCGCTTCACTTATGCCTAACGTCGCTAAGGCTAAACCTGCCTGCTGTAGAAATTCCCGCCGCTTCATAATTTGCCATCAGCTATCCGCTCTCCGCTATCAGCCTATCAGCTTTTTAGCCCTTTGCGTGGGTAATGGGAAGTCAGCAGTGAGCACTCAGCAATAAGGTAAGCATGGCCCACCTTATCACAACTGACTTCTGAACCCCGTCTATTGCTGAATCTGCATCGCTTTGGCCAATTCGGCCGCTACTTCTGGGCGAGAAAATTCTGGGGGCGGAAGTTGACCAGACCGTAACATTTCCCTAACTTTAGTGCCTGACAAATGAATCCGATCTTCTTTTTTGCTGGGACTGGTTTTTGCCGTAGCCATACCTCCCGTTAATTTGCAGTAAAAGGCATGTTCAAATTTCATCGGCACAATGCCCAATTCTGACGGTTCAAACTCATCAAAAATATATTGAGCATCATAGGTTCCATAATAGTCACCAACCCCGGCATGATCTCGACCGACAATAAAGTGAGTACAGCCATAATTTTTCCGCAGAATGGCATGGAAAATCGCTTCTCTGGGGCCAGCGTAGCGCATGGCAGCAGGATTAATAGCCAACATCACCCGGTCTTGGGGATAATATTTTTCGATAATAATTTCATAGCAGCGCATCCGCACATCTGCCGGAATATCGTCACTCTTGGTGGCTCCCACCAGGGGATGGAGCAAGAGACCATCCACCGTTTCCATGGCACATTTTTGAATATATTCATGGGCACGATGAACTGGGTTGCGAGTCTGAAACCCGACAATGGTTTTCCAGCCTTTTTCTTTAAATGCAACCCGTGTATCTGCGGGGTCAATTTGATAGTTAGGGAAGAGGGGATGGGGGTCGCGTTGTAAGAGCCAAATGGGGCCCGCTAAATTCACTTCTCCTTGTTCATAAACGACTTTTACGCCGGGATGTTTTTCGTCGTCTGTACGATAAACATTTTTCACTTCATGGGTTTTGTTATATTGATATTTCTGGGTTAACTCCAAAATGCCCACAAAGCGCCCTTGAGGATCGTCTAAACGTACCCAAGATCCTTCATTTAAAGGCTCTGCTACTTCTGGGGTTACCGATAAGGTAATGGGAATGGCCCAGGGGAGTCCATTTTGGAGATGCATATCCGTGACTACGGTTTCATAGTCTTTTTGCTCCATAAAACCGGTTAACGGGCTAAATCCGCCAATGGCAATTAATACGAGGTCGGAAAAGGCGCGATCGTCGAGTTGAACCCGAGGAAGGGTGTCGGCTTTTTGTAAATATTCTTGCTTTTCTTCTGGGGTAACCACTCGGTTGATCAGTTGACCACCATGGGGAGGAATGCCATCAGGATGAATCGTCATAAGATAGTGCGCTTCGCGCGATAATTGGGTAATTTGTAATGGGTCAGGCGAAGGTATGGCCTGGTCTGCTCACCGGTGCTAGGAAGCGTCTCTGATAACAGCGAAAATTGCTGTAAGGCTGTCCGTGGGGACATAAAACCAGGTTGTGCCGCCTTCATCGTACCAAGTTTTGTTCCCCCATCAGGAAACCCGTTTCAATTCAAAATTCAAAAGTAGAAATTAAAAAAATTCTGGGTATGGGTCGGTTGGGCTGATGATCGCAAATCGATCTGGTACATTAGTTAAGCTAACTACTCATAATTGGGTAAAATGCACCCTTAATCTGATTCACATCAGGTTTGTAAGTATGGCAGGGGAATAAGACATATGGCCTTAATCGTACAAAAATATGGTGGCACTTCCGTGGGTACGGTCGATCGCATTCAAGCTGTTGCCGATCGCGTACAACGAACGGTAAACGCTGGTAATTCTGTGGTAGTGGTCGTTTCAGCCATGGGCAAAACCACGGATGGATTAGTAAAACTCGCTTCAGAAATTTCCGCCAACCCCTGCCGCAGAGAAATGGATATGTTGCTCTCAACTGGGGAGCAGGTATCTATCGCTCTCCTGAGTATGGCCCTAAAAGAAATCGGACAACCCGCAATCTCCTTGACCGGCGCTCAAGTGGGTATTGTTACGGAAAATAATCAGCACACCCGCGCCCGTATTCTGAGCATTAATCCCCAACGCATTGAGCGCCATTTGGGGGAAGGGCAAGTTGTGATTGTGGCCGGTTTTCAAGGAATTGCCCTTTCTGAGGATGTCGATAGTAAAATTCCAGAGGTAGAAATTACCACATTGGGAAGGGGCGGCTCAGATACCTCAGCCGTGGCTTTAGGCGCGGCACTCAAAGCTGATATTTGTGAAATTTATACGGATGTTCCCGGTATTTTGACGGCTGATCCCCGTTTGATTCCCGATGCCCAATTGATGAGCGAAATTACCAGTGATGAGATGCTGGAATTAGCCAGTTTAGGAGCCAAGGTCTTGCATCCTAGAGCAGTGGAAATTGCCCGCAATTACGGTATTCCTTTAGTGGTTAAGTCCAGTTGGACGGACGATCCGGGGACGAAGGTAACCTCTGCCAAACCTTTCCCCCGTCCCTTGGAAGGACTGGAACTGGTGCGTCCAGTGGATGCAGTGGAATTTGACACCGATCAGGCAAAAGTCTCTCTATTGCGGGTTCCCGATCGCCCAGGGGTAGCGGCTCAGTTGTTTGGTGAAATTGGCGACCAGAATCTGGATGTAGATCTGATTATCCAATCGATTCATGAAGGGCAAACCAATGATATTGCCTTTACGGTGACAACAGATTCCCTCAAACGCGCAGAAGCCGTTTCAACTGCCATCTTACCCGTTCTTGCCCAAGGGTCTAGCCTCGATAATGCTGAGGCGATCGTCAAAGAAAACATCGCCAAAATTAGTATCTCTGGTGCGGGCATGATTGGCCGACCGGGGGTCGCGGCACAAATGTTTACAGCCTTATCTGAAGGGGGGGTCAATATTCAGATGATCTCAACTTCTGAGGTGAAAGTCAGTTGTGTCGTCGAAGCCACAGAGTGCGATCGCGCTGTGGAAATTCTGACCTCAACCTTTGACGTACAAGTTCAGGCGGCTAAAGCGATCGACTCCGGTACTCAACCTCCCGTTCGAGGTGTCGCCTTAGATCTTAAACAAGCTCGGTTAGCCCTGCTCCGTGTGCCCGATCGCCCCGGAACTGCCGCCGAGTTGTTCAAACTGTTAGCCGAACATAACATTAGCGTGGATATGATTATCCAATCCCAACGCTGTCGGGTGATTAATGACCTCTATACCCGCGATATCGCCTTTACCGTCGCGCAAGCTGATGCCCAAGCCGCTCGCACGCTCTTAGAGGAACTGGCTTCAGGATGGGGATCGTCAGAAGTGGTTGTGGATGAAGCGATCTCCAAAGTCAGCGCCGTAGGCACAGGAATGATTAATCATCCCGGTGTAGCGGCAATGATGTTTGCGGCCCTATCTAAGGAAGGGATTAACATTCAGATGATCGCTACCTCTGAAATTAAAATTAGTTGCGTCGTCGATCAAGACTCTGGAGTAAAAGCATTGCAAGCCATCCATGCCGCCTTTGGCCTCGCTGGCAGCCAAAAAATCACCGTCCCCGCCTGATGGGGGAATGGGGGAAGCGGGGACACGGGGACATGGAGAGAGCCATGAAGAAACCGGGTTTCTATATCCCTATTCCCTATTCCCTAGTGCGAAGCGCTATAGTTTTAAACACCGATCGCATAGCGATTTCGGCCTTTGTATTTCGCTTCATACAATGCTCGATCCGCAAAATCAACCAGTCTGATCAGATGAGAGTGTTGAGTTGGCGTTACACAAGCAATCCCTAGGCTAATCGTCACAATAGGTTCAGGTAACTCGGTTGCCATATGGGGAATGTTTAGGTTACCGATCGCCTGTTGCATTTGTTCTGCTACAGTGATGGCTCCTTTGAGAGGAGTATTGGGTAAAATTGCAGCAAACTCTTCTCCTCCATAACGGGCAATTAAATCAGCTGGGTTTTTAAGGGTAGAAGAGAGGGCTTGGGCAACTTGTTCCAGACAGTGATCGCCAATGATATGACCATAGGTATCATTGTATTGCTTGAAATAATCAATATCACAAAGAATGAGGGACAATGGCAGTGCTTCCCGTTGCAGTCGTCGCCATTCATGTTCTAAATACTGATCGAAATAACGACGATTAGCGACTTGGGTTAAGGCATCCACATTCACCAAACGCTCTAATTCTTGATTGGCTTGTTGCAGTGCATCATACAATTGGGACTGTTTAATGGCGATCGCAATTTGTTCAATAATCCGGACTAAAATCTCGTATTCAGGAGAATGCCAGGCTTTAGAGATATCATCGCGATCGACAATTAATATACCCCAGAGGTCATTCTGTTGATAGATGGGGACACTCAGTTGCGTTTTCACTTGGTTACGATCTAGACCGACTGGAGCATAGATCTCAAACTGGCTATCCTTCGATTCTGGATTGACAAAGGATTGGATCTTGACGGTTTCACCGATGGATAGCGTCTTTGCCTTGGGAGAATCGGCGATCGCCACAATTTGATATTCTCCCTCAAATACACAACGACAAATCATCACCCGACTCGCGCCAAACAACGCCTGGATACTGAAAACTGTGGTCGTTAAAATTTCTTCTAAATTCAGAGAATAATGAATTCCCTGAAGAATTTTGAGTAAAATTAGCTCTTTTTCGGCTTGGCGCTGACTTTGTTCCCGTAAATGCTTTAACTCTAAATGAGTTTTCACCCGTGCCAAAAGTTCCGGAGGATGAAACGGTTTCCTTAAATAATCAATCGCTCCTTTCTCAAAGGCTTGGAGGAGATGATCCATCTCTTGACTTGCTGTTAAAAAAATCAGAGGAATATCCTTAAACGTTGAGTCCGCTTTCAGCCACTCGCAAACTTGAAAACCATCCATATCTGGCATCATTAAATCCAGTAAAATCAAATCAGGTTTTGCCTTTTTTACTCGGTCTATGGCTTGTTGTCCTCCCATGGCAAATGTCAGCTTGTAACCAATGGGAGATAACACCCCCCGTAAAACCTTCAAATTGTCTGGATTATCATCTACAACCAGCAATAAACAATCTTCCGGTTTCATCAATTGGGCTTCAGAGTTGAGGAATTCGGTCAAGATCGGTCCACCTCCTCTGCGACGTTCTCTAAAAGAGTTTTGAATTTCAGTACGGTTTGGGGTATCATATCCCAATCAAAGTTATCCAATTGTTTCTCTAAATTTTGAATATAATTGACTAAAGGTAAATAGTGATATTTTATCGTAAGAGTCTGTAAATCTTCAACAAACTGCTCAACTTCTTCAATTTCTAACGTTTTAGATAAGCTAACCCAAGAGTTCTCTTCAAGAATTGTTAGTTTTTCTAATAGTTCAGCTAAATGAACGGGAATGAGTGGCGACTCAAAAGAATTGACTTCTGGATTAACTGGGGCAATATCGTTCGGGCTGGAGGAAGAGTCCAACTCTTGAGAGGGAGGGAGTAGGGACTGAAGGACCCGAATCAAATCACTTATCTTGACCGGTTTGAGCACAAATCCTTGACAGATGGATTTAAGTTGTTGTTCATCTTTAAATTCAGAAGAAGCAGTAACAATGACAATGGGAATATGGTTAGTTTTTTCATTTTCTTTGAGAAAATTGGCGACTTCCCGGCCATTCATCCGTGGCATCCGCAAATCTAATAAAATCAGGTCTGGGACATACTTAAACGTTACTCGAATAGCTTCTTCTCCATCTTCTGCAAACAATAAGGTATGAGCTGTATCTCTAAAATATCCTCGAATCAGTTCTCGATTAGATACAATATCATCAACGACTAAAATGGTAGAAGGCTGAAACTGATTCAAGTCAGAAATTAGACATTCTTGAACACTTTCTAGGACTCGAGAATGACTAATTGGAACATCAGGAAAGCGAAAAATAAAGAGACTACCCTTAGCCAATTCGCTCTGTAGTTCAATCGTTCCTCCCATCATATCAACTAAACGGCGTGTAATAGCTAGTCCTAATCCAGTACCGCCAAACTTACGGTTACTTTGACCTTGACTTTGGGTAAAGGCATCAAAGATATATGCTTGATCGCTTTCGCTAATTCCAATTCCGGTATCTCTAATCCTAATTTCTAGATTGATTCTATCTTCGTTATCAGAAGCCAAGGAGCATTCTAAGCTAATCTGAACGGTTCCTGAAGCCGTGAATTTAATCGCATTCCCAACCACATTAAATAAAATTTGACGCAAACGAACTTCATCAAATATGACTAAATCTGGTAAATGGTCATCCAGGTTCATCTGGAGACTCAGACCTTTATCTTGAGCTTTATGTAGAAAAATATTATAGATATCGTTAAAGATATTTTTTAAATAGCTGGGTTCGGGGTCAAGTTCGAGCCGACCGGCTTCGATTTTAGACAGATCGAGGATATCGTTAATTAAAGATAATAAAGTTTTACTACTGGCAGCAATTGCTTGTAAGTATTCTTGGGATAATGGTTTTTGCAGTAAGGGTTTGAGGAGTTCGGTAAATCCCAAGACAGCATTCATCGGTGTACGAATCTCATGGCTCATATTGGCTAAAAATTCACTTTTGGCTCGATTTGCACTATCGGCCATTACCTTGGCTTGTTCTAATTCTTGATTTTTTTGGATTAATTCTTCTCGTTGGTTAATTTCTTTTTCCAGTAATGAAGCTTGGGCGATGGCAATACCAAGTTGTCCCGCCAAGGCTTCGATCAGTTCAATATCCTCTTTTGTCCAATGACGATAATCATCACATTGGTGTAAACCAATTACTCCATTAATTTGTCCTTGGTAAAATGTCCCTACTGACAGCATGGATTTGAGGTGGATTTGCTCACAGGTGGGTTGCAGATTGGCTAGCAATGGATGAGTATGGATATTATCACAGGCGATCGCCTCTTCCTGACTCATGAGTTGTTCTACATGGGGATTCCCTTCTAGAGGAACGGCAAAATCTTGCAATGAAGCATAATTACCCCTCAAATATTCTGCTACAACGGGGATAGAGACTGTCCATTCCGGGTTATATAAATGAATCAGGCAACGGTTTACCTGGAAGGTTTGGCCAATTTTTTCAGCAGCTACCTGAAAAATAGTGTCAATTTCTAGGCTTTGACGAATGGCGGTGGTTATTTCTTGCAGTAGTAGGGCTTTGTTGAGTTGATAAACTAGAGCAGCTTCTTGCTGTTTGCGGTGGGTAATATCTCGAATAACAGCTAATACACTCTCGTTATCAAAGGGAATCAAACGACATTCTTCACAGTAAACCGTTCCTTGAAGGGGGATTTCATATTCATAGCTCTGAATCGTTTGGGTATTGAGGGTCGTTTGGATATATCCGATTCGTTCTGGAGTCACCAGTTGAGGGAGAGCTTTCATCAGATGCATTCCCGGAAATTGTCTTTCTGGTTCTGGAGCATTAAGGTCGGCAGGATGGACGTTCATTACATCGAGAAATTGACCTGTTCTACTCAATCGAATCATTAAGTCAGGGATGGCATCCATTAAAGCGCGATTGGTCGTTTCGGTTTTCTTGCGTTTCGTAATGTCCATGACTGTACCGAAATAACTGGTGATATCGCCATTATCATTGCGAACGGCAATCGCACTTCCCCAAACCCAGACGATCTGACCATCCGGTTTCTGAAAACGGTATTCTAGGTCAAATGGACGGCCTTGTTGGCTTGATGCAGTCCATTCCTCAAAAATAGCTTCTCGATCCTCTGGATGTAGGGCTTGCTGCCAAGCATCTCCTAAATAGCTTTCGGGTTGATAGCATCCTGTCATCTCTGCCCATTTGGGATTAACATAGAGGAATTGACCTTGGAGATCGGTCTGAAAAATACCAACTGGAGAGTGGGAGACTAGCACTCGAAAGCGTTGTTCACTGTTTTCCAGAGCAATTTGGGCGAGTTGGCGATCGCTAATATCTTGTACTAAATAGGAAAATCGGGGACGCTCTGGATGGACAAATCCAATAAAGCTCACGGTTGCCCACAAGAAATATGACCTGTTTTCTACATAGTGTTCATACTCAAATTCAATTGGCTCTTGGGTTTCCATTGCTTCTCGGTAATAGCTGATCCATTTCTGAATATGTTCGGGAGAAGCACCCATGAGACTCGCTCGCTGATTGGCCATTGCGTCTGGGGTTGTGCCCAAAAAACGAGCGGATGCTTGATTATCAGACAGATGTACAACATCATTTTCGAGCAGTTCTACAATTCCCATCATTATGGGAGAGCTATTATAAAAACTCCGTAGCATTGCCTCTCTTTCTTCTAGTTTTAATTCTGCTTGTTGACGATCCATCATTTCTTGATTGAGTTTCTGATTGATCGTTTGAATAACATTAAGTTTATTTCGCCAACTTTGGAGAATAGAAATCCCAAGAGCAATACTCCAACTGGTTAATAGTCCTCCGGCTAAAAATTGAGAGGGAAAAGGAGAATGAAGCTTCTGAATCCACCATTTTTGAGGATATAATGTGAATTTCAGCATTTGACCATAAAGGTTAACCGTTTTTATGACTTTGCGATCTACATTCATCTCTTGAGAGAGTTCTTTTTGGTAGATGACTTGCTCTCCCTGAGTAATGATTAATTGATAATGATGATGACGCAAGGGTTCTAAAAGATAATCGAACAAAGTCTCTAAATTTACAACTGAAACGATATATCCATTAAAAGTACTGTCTTCTGCGTTTGGCTCAAGCTCTAAGAATAGGGGATCAACAATCAAAATACCCCGATCTCCTCCAGAAAGTAAAAAATTTTCTGTTAGAGTCATTTGTTGGGTGTAGTATGAGCTATCTAGAGTGCGTTTATAATCTGCATTTTGATTTAAGTTGATATGGGCAGTCAGTTGGGGAGGTTCAGGACTGACACTCCAACGAATTTGATGGTTCATATCTACCCAGGCTAAAGCTTGCAGTCCGGCAAAATCTTCAACATAGTTGAGAGCGTCTTTTTGCCACAGAATTTCAGGAGTTCCCCCCGCAGCTTCCCAGCGATCTCCCATCCGTTGTAGGGCTAAAATTTGTTCCCTGAACTGTGATTCTAGATGAATTTGCAGTGTTTCAGCCTCTTCTAGAATAGACTGTTGCACTAATTCCCGGTCTTGACTTTCTAACTTTGACCAAACCGCTAGGATTCCTAGAGATAGGACACACCCGAAAATCCACGGTAATTTTAATTTGAAATATTGCCCAGCCACACTATCAGAGAATTGAAGTTAAGGGTATATTCAATAGCTTATCCAATACCCCATGTAATGACAACTTTAGAACCTGAGTGTGGTTGGGGACTAAGGAGGATCTGTTTATTGGGATGGGGTGTCTAAATACCCACGAGAGAGAAAGGGCAGATCGATGAGAGTTGCCGATTGGTTGGCCACTTGAACGGTGAGTCCTTTTCCTCCTGTTTTGGTGCGAATATAGGCTAGGGCGATCGCTCCTTTTGAAAGAGCGATACAACTGGTGATGGTTCCGGCTTTCTGTTCTCCGACTTGGATGGGGGTTCCAGGGTCAACAGGTTGAGAAAGTTGGAGACCCCAAAGTTGCTGTTTCACCCCTTGATATGTGTTTAAGCGAGCGATGGTTTCTTGACCAATATAACAACCTTTCTCAAAGGAAATCGTTTGCCATAATCCGGCTTCTAGGGGATTATAATCTTCGGTTAATTCACGATCGGGTGCAGGACGACCTTGTTGAATTCGTAGTTTTTCCCAATCTAGATCGGTGATTTCTTTTGCGCCTTGTGCTATCAGTTTTTCGGCTAAAATTCTTCGGTGTTGAGCCTCAAAAATAAGGGTATAGCCAGCCGTTGCTAACCCACTGCCTACTGCTATTCTGAGGGGAATTTCCCCTAGGGTAATTTGCTGGTGGGTTCCTTGAGGAGCGTGGGTTAAGGGGGCGATTTCAAGGGTCTCTAAGAGGCGATCGCTGTCAGTTCCAATTAAACTTATACAAGCAGTATTTTCAGTAATATCTGACAGCTCAACTCGATCCATTGGGAAGATATACCGATCCATCCACTTGAATAGCTGTTCCTGTCTATTGGGAGAAACCAGTAAAATCACGCTCTCTTCGGTCAGATAAGCTGTGACCAAATCCAGGGTACGAGCGGTGGAGGTAACGAAGACGGTATCACAGCCTTGTCCGGGTTGCAGGCGCTCGAAATTATTGGTACTCTGGTTGTGTAAAAAGCGGATGCGATCGCTTCCTTTGACTTCAATTCTGCCCCAATGGGTGCGATCGTAGAGTAAAGTTTCTGTTTCTTCAGGCATAATCATTACGGATGCGTCTTGAAAGGTCATCTTTAATCCTAATCAACTCAGGATAAGTTGATTAAAGTTTTCTCCTCATTTCCCTATCCCCCCATTTTAGGTAAATTCTCAAAAACCTCCCCAATCACTTGCTTGGTTTTCTCTTCCAGTTGTATCCAATCAACATCTCCCGTATCATCAATTAAGCTCGTATCAATCTCTACATTCTGTGCGTCATAGGGGGAATGGGTCATTGGGTATTCTAGAAAACAAATCCGGAAACATAGCTCCCACAGATTCACGCGCATTTCCTCTCCCTGATAGGTTAAGCACAACACATAACCCGGATAGGGGTCTTGTACCTCTTCATAGGTTCCTTTCCAGGGTGAGGTTTCCAAAACTTGACGCAGATTATCCACGACCCTCAAGAGGGAAGGTTGCATCAGTAGTTCGGCTTGTTGCCATGCGATTGTGTCCTTAAACTTAGGTCTCATGAAGTCAGCTAAAGGCTTTTAATTATTGTTGAAGACTTAGGGTTCAGTTGTCAATCACTCTGGTGCGATCGTTCTTAAAAATTCATCTGCTGTGATGACCAAAATACCCCGAAATGGGTGCAATACCAGCAAATCTCTGTCACCAGTAATGATATAACTTGCTTCTCCATTTAATGCCAATTCCAAAATCTTATCATCTTTGCGATCTCGACACTCTGCTACCTGTTCAACTATCTCTACTAGAGCAGATCTTGCCACCAAAGTTCCTAAAAATTGTTCCCGTTCTTCACGGGTGATATAACGATTAAATTTTTCGCGCCCGAATATCTCACTTAACTCTTCCAGAAGTTCAAGGGATAGCAAGACTTCACCATTGGCTAAAGCATATCGAAGCACTCGATCTGGCTTGCTATACTCAAATAAAAGCGCACTGACAATAATATTAGTATCAAAAACGTAGCGCATTTCATTTATCAGACAAAATTGAATCTAAAATTTCTGGAGTCAAGCCTCGTGCTTGAGCATTCCGACTAATCTCGCTCATGACTTCTTCTAACGGTCTTTTCTGTCGAGTGACATCACTAAGTTTGATGCTAAGTAATGCTTCAAACTTACGCCTCTCTTGTTCAGAAGCTGCCTCAAATATACGGGCAACCTCAGCATTGACGCGAATCACAATCGGTTGAGTTTGCATGATAGTTAGGAAATGTTTATCTGAAGAATATTCTCTTGGTATATGAACCAGGGTAACATAGAGTTTTATTAGAAGGGTAATCAGTTAATTTGACGAAATAGAGCTGGAGATTCCTGTTCAATAGCAGGTTCACTAATCTATGGAAATCTCATCAAAAGCTAGCCTCACTTATCAAGGTGGATTGAGTGTAGGGGGTGATGATCGGTGTAAGGTACAAGTAAAAGTTCAACAGCTTAAGAAAATTAAAAATCTGTGTCTGCACTATCTACCTGACCCCCTAGGCCAAATTTTTCTCTTAGTTTGCCCAAATTATGTTAAAATTTAGCACAAGCTAGGGGTGCCTGATGGCGATCGGGCTGAGAGTAAACCCTTAGAACCTGAGTCCGGCTAGTACCGGCGGAGGGAAGCTGTCACTTCGAGGACTAAACATATGCGAACTGAATGGGTTGCTAAACGGCGGGGACAAGCCAATGTCACGCAGATGAATTATGCTCGTCAAGGCCTGATTACGGAAGAGATGCACTATGTGGCGCAACGGGAAAATCTCACCCCTGAATTGATTCGAGATGAGGTTGCGCGGGGAAGGATGATTATTCCGGCGAATGTTAATCACCCAAATTTAGAACCAATGGCGATCGGGATTGCTTCTAAGTGTAAGGTGAATGCTAACCTGGGTGCTTCTCCCAATTCTTCTAATTTGCAAGAAGAAGTCGATAAGCTGAATCTGGCTGTTAAATATGGTGCAGATACGGTGATGGACTTGTCTACGGGAGGCGGAAACTTAGACGAGATTCGTACAGCGATTATTAAAGCGTCCCCGGTTCCGATTGGTACGGTTCCCATCTACCAAGCGCTAGAAAGTGTGAATGGTAGAATTGAGAAACTTACACCAGATGACTTTCTGCATATTATCGATAAACATGCCCAGCAAGGGGTGGATTATATGACCATCCATGCAGGGATTTTGATTGAACATTTACCGTTGGTGAGAAGTCGGATTACGGGGATTGTTTCCCGTGGTGGCGGTATTATTGCTCGGTGGATGTTACACCATCATAAGCAAAATCCTCTGTATACCCATTTCAACGATATTATCGAAATCTTTAAGAAACATGATGTTTCGTTTAGTTTAGGGGATTCTCTGCGTCCGGGTTGTACCCATGATGCTTCGGATGAGGCACAATTGGCGGAGTTGAAGACGTTGGGTCAACTCACCCGCAAAGCTTGGGAACATAATGTGCAGGTGATGGTTGAAGGGCCGGGCCATGTACCGATGGATCAAATTGAGTTTAATGTGAAGAAGCAGATGGAGGAGTGTTCAGAAGCTCCGTTCTATGTGCTGGGGCCGTTGGTGACGGATATTGCGCCAGGCTACGATCATATTACCTCTGCCATTGGAGCGGCGATCGCCGGTTGGCATGGAACCGCTATGCTCTGTTACGTTACCCCCAAAGAACATTTAGGACTTCCAAACGCCGAAGATGTACGCAATGGCTTAATTGCCTACAAAATTGCTGCTCACGCTGCGGACATTGCCCGACACCGCCTAGGAGCCAGAGACCGAGACGACGAACTCTCTGCCGCTCGGTATAACTTCGACTGGAATCGCCAGTTTGAACTCTCCCTCGACCCCGACCGCGCGCGGGAATATCACGACGAAACCCTCCCCGCAGACATCTACAAAACGGCTGAATTCTGCTCCATGTGCGGGCCTAAATTCTGCCCCATGCAAACCAAGGTAGATGCAGACGCGCTCACCGAGTTAGAGAAATACTTAGCTCAGGAAGAGCAAAAGAAAGAAGTCGCTCAAGTTTAAGTTTCACCCCCATACCCCCAGTTGCTACAACCTGGGGGTTTTTTAGTTTATTGAAGAGTAATATCATGGCTAAATACACAAAAAAGATGGAAATTCTTAAATCTTTAGTCGAGCGTACTAATCTGACAAGAGATGCACGAGAAGCATTTAAGAAGGCATACCCTAATGCACCAGACGCTATGATAGAGGTTGCGATTTTTCATGTATATGTAGATGGGATTGGTGCAGCATTAGATTGGCTAGTTAGCGTTGAAGAATTTCTAAGAAACCCAAACAGTCAAATGGATGGCAGTCACTTACTTTATCATCTCTATAACTGGCATCAGTTAGTAGCATTATTACCAGAAGGATCTCCCAGAATAATTGAATTGATCGAAGACATAAAAGTATATCTTAATGAGAATGAATTTCAAGCAGCATTAGATTCAGTTGAAGAATTAGAAGATCGCTTCAAAGGACAACTTAATCACCCTAATTTTTACTGATTTTTGAACATTATAAAAGTCTTTCTTGAGGACTTGATGGACTTTTCCAGGGCTTTTTATGACTGGATCTAAGGCATCTTTATGGGTTCTCCAAATAGTTTCAGGCGATCACTGTACAAGATCCGTAAAACGTTGAAGACTAGATTTACCCTTGAGTTGTACCGAAAGCTATACCCGGATGTCAATAATGATGCCACAGCTAGAGCGCCCAAATTCAGATTTTAACTAATGTTCCAGTTCTCACCAAATCAGCCAGGAAAAGGCTAATATAACCTTGCTGGCTTAATATACCTGCACACATTATGAGAATCCTTGTAACGGGGGGAGCTGGCTTTGTTGGCTCCCACCTAATTGACCGTTTGATGGAAGCGGGTCATGAAGTCATCTGTTTAGATAACTTCTACACAGGCAATAAACGCAATATTCTTCAGTGGCTCGATAATCCTTATTTTGAGCTGATCCGACATGATGTTACCGAACCCATCCGGTTAGAGGTCGATCAGATCTATCACTTGGCTTGTCCAGCATCACCCATTCACTACCAATACAATCCCATCAAGACTACCAAAACCAGCGTCTTGGGAACCATTAATATGCTAGGACTAGCCAAGCGAGTAAAGGCACGCATATTACTAGCATCTACTTCAGAAATCTATGGTGACCCTGATGTTCACCCCCAGACGGAAGAGTATCGGGGAAACGTAAACACCATCGGCATTCGCTCCTGTTATGACGAAGGAAAACGAATTGCTGAAACCCTATGTTTTGACTACTATCGAGAGCATGGTCTAGAAATTCGCGTCGCTCGGATTTTTAATACTTATGGCCCTCGAATGCTGGAAAATGATGGTCGAGTGGTGAGTAATTTTGTAGTACAAGCCCTCAAGAGAAGTCCGCTCACTGTTTATGGTGATGGTTCTCAAACCCGCAGTTTCTGCTATGTTTCCGATCTGGTAGAAGGGTTAATTCGGTTGATGAATCGCGATAATCGTGAAGAAGAAGGGCCGGTCAATTTGGGAAATCCTGATGAGTATACAATTCTGGAATTAGCCCAAAAAATTCAACAAAAGGTTAATCCAGATGCCAAAATTCAGTATCAGCCTCTTCCTGCGGATGACCCCCGAAAACGGAAACCGGATATTACTCGCGCTAAGGAATGGCTAGGATGGAAACCGACGATTCCCTTGAATGAAGGATTAGACAAAACGATCGCCGATTTTGGCGATCGCCTATCTCCCTCTGAATAATCCCTTTCGGTATTGAAGAGATCCAATAAGGCAAGCATCTACCCTCTGTAAATCTAAAATTAAGTCTCTTGAGGTATACCCATGAAAGTTTGTGTAATTGGTACAGGTTACGTTGGTTTGGTGACCGGTGTCTGTCTAGCGGAATGCGGCCACCACGTTATCTGTATTGATAACAATGAAGAGAAAGTCAAACTGATGAAGTCCGGACAATCCCCGATTTATGAACCAGGATTGTCTGAATTAATGCAAAAATCTGCCCAGGCAGGGAACTTGGAATTTAGCTCCGATTTAAAGGCTGGAGTGGCTCATGGGGATATCTTATTTATTGCTGTAGGAACACCAGCTCTACCCTCTGGAGATAGCGATACCCGATATGTGGAAGCCGTGGCTCGTGGCATTGGGTCTCATCTACGAGATGGTTATAAAGTGATTGTGAATAAATCGACCGTTCCCATTGGATCAGGAGATTGGGTACGGATGATTGTCCTTGATGGTATGGCTGAACGCAAGAAAGAAGAAGGCTTGAGCGAGCAAGAGATTAAAGCGGAATTTGATGTAGTCAGTAACCCTGAATTTCTGCGGGAAGGCTCGGCTGTCTATGATACTTTTAACCCCGATCGCATCGTCTTAGGCAGCAATAACGAAAAGGCGATCGCTCTGATGCAAGAACTTTATACCCCCATCGTAGAACGCAAAGTCGGCACAGATGCGTCCTTACCTCCGGTTCCCGTTGTGGTTACCGATCTCAGTTCTGCGGAGATGATTAAATACGCTGCGAACGCTTTCCTCGCCACTAAAATTAGCTTTATCAACGAAGTGGCAAATATTTGCGATAAAGTCGGTGCAGATGTTACCCAAGTGGCTAAAGGCATTGGACTCGATTCTCGAATTGGTAAGAAGTTTCTACAAGCTGGAATTGGTTGGGGTGGCTCCTGTTTCCCCAAAGATGTTTCTGCCTTAATTCATACTGCCGATGACTATAATTATGAAGCCGAACTGCTCAAAGCAGCCGTCACTGTCAATCAACGCCAACGGCTCATGGCAGTAGAAAAACTACAACAGGAACTGAAAATCCTCAAAGGTAAAACCATTGGATTCCTTGGACTTACATTCAAACCCGATACCGATGATATGCGGGATGCTCCAGCTCTAAACTTGATCGAACAACTCAGTCGCTTAGGAGCGAAACTCAAAGCCTACGATCCCATTATCTCTCAGTCGGGAATGCGTCATGGTCTCTCGGATGTGATTGTAGAAACTGATCCAGAAATGCTGGCTGATGGGTGTGATGCTTTGGTATTAGTCACCGATTGGCAGCAATTCTTGAACTTGGATTATGGCAAAATGGCCCAGAAAATGGCCCATCCTGTCATGATTGATGGTCGGAATTTCCTCGATCGCAAAACCCTAGAGGCTGCTGGCTTCCGTTATGTGGGAATTGGCCACTAATTTTTCTCGAGCAATACTGCGCTGCGATCGCTAAAAGGGGGTTCTGTCCCCCTTATTTTTTCGTTTCTGTTACTCAGTCAAATTAATCCCATCCAACCTTAAAATAACCTATGTAGCACAGAAAGAGTTAGCTAGGACTCCAGTTCAATACTGAAACCTAGCTACCATTCCCCATTCCCCATTCCCCATTCCCTAGCGCAAAGTGCTATATCTCCTATGACCACACTCAGCAACCAACTCCAAACCCCCCAAGAATGGGATCTTTCTGACCTCTACCAACGACTAGACGACCCCAAAATTCAACAAGACCTGGAGCATCTACAACAGCAAGCCACCGCCTTTCGCCAAACCTATCGCGGCAAAATTGCCCAACTCTCCCCAGAGCAAATCCTCGACTGCTTACAACAGCTCGAAACCCTCTTTCAATCCTGTGGCTACCTGTGGGCCTATCCGAGCTTAGTCTTTTCCGCCGATACCCGTAACAGCCTCGCCAAACAACTGCTTGATCAAATCATGGAAGCAGTAACCACCCTAGAAAATGAGGTTCTCTTTTTTGATTTAGAACTCAAAAAATTACCCATATCTCAACTCGAAAAACTGCAACAATCACCCCTCTTAGCCTCCTATTACCATTACCTAAAACAAATTGCCAAATTTCGCCCCTACGCCCTTTCCGAAGAAGTTGAACAAACCCGAAATCAGGATAACTTAACCGGTCGTAGCGCCTTTATTCAACTCCGTTCTCTGCACCTAGGCGAACAAAACTATACCCCAGTCACCACCCCAGAAGGAAAAAACGCCGAAACCGAAGCCGATCTTTCTGCCTTACGTTTGCATCCTTCCCCAGAAATTCGCTACCAGTCCTATATTTCC
Organism: Roseofilum sp. Guam; assembly: GCF_017746735.1. NCBI lineage: Bacteria > Bacillati > Cyanobacteriota > Cyanophyceae > Desertifilales > Desertifilaceae > Roseofilum > Roseofilum sp. Guam. The sequence goes on from NZ_JAGHZN010000023.1 coordinate 66,701, forward strand.
CTCCGGGAAGTCATGCAGCAGCATAACTTGCTCTATGCCAATATTCTCAACAATATTGCCCAAGATCATAAGCTCGAAAATAAAATGCGAGGCTATGACTCTACCCTCAGCAAACAACTTTTAGAAGACCAAGTTTCTGAACCGGTCTTCCAAGCCATTATGACCGGAATGGCTGACCGCTACGATCTGTTTCAACGCTATTACCATCTCAAAGCTAAAACCCTAGGGGAACCCATCCGGAGTTGCGATATTTATGCCCCTTGGACGCAAGATACTAGCCCTTCTTTACCCTATAATTTAGGAGTAGAAACCCTGTTAAAAGCCTTAGAGAAATTTGATATTAACTATGCTCGCCGCGCTGAAGAATTTTTCCTCAAAAATTGGGTCGATGCCAAAGTTAGACCTGGAAAACGGGGCGGTGCATTTTGTGCCTATAACCATGGCAAACATAGTTATTTATTGCTCTCCTATACCGAGGATTATAACTCCCTATTTACCTTAGCCCACGAAATGGGTCATGGTTTACATTTTGCCTGGATTGATGACCATCAAAGCTATTTTAACAGCAATCCCCCCATGGTGATCGCTGAAGTGGCTTCCACGTTTAATGAATTGTTGTTATTAGATTTTCTCCTGGAATCCTCCGATCCAGCCTTAAAGCTCTCCATTTTGACCGGACAACTCGAAGATCAATTAAGCTTACTCTTCCGCCAGAGTACCATCAGTCGCTTAGAATTACTTATCCATGAACGAGCTAACCAAGGCAGTTTCGATCGGCATTTTGTTAATCAGGAATGGATGAAGTTGTATGAACAGCTTTGTGGAGATGCGATTAGCCTCTTGCCTGAACATCAATATGATTGGGCGAGAATTGGTCATATTTTCTTTAAGCCGTTCTATTGCTATCAATACACCGCTTCTCATATTGTCAGCTTGGCTTGTTATCAACAATATCGACAACGGAGTAAAGAGTTTGTGCCTGGATATCTAGAATTGTTATCGACAGGAGGAAGTGTGGATCAGGTGGAAGCACTCAAACAGTATGTAGGTGTTAATTTAACCGATCCAGCGACGATTGGTCATGCGCTGGAATATGTTCAAGGGTTGATCGATCAATTGGAGGAAACGTTAACCCTTAAAAGTGAATAATGAATAATCATTCAGTGTCTTGCAGAAAATCATCCAAAAGTGGACTAGGGTAAGAGAAGAACAAAGTTAACGTCAGTTTTGGTTAAGGGCATTTTGCGGCTGATGCGATGAAGGAATGGAGATTACAGCCAACGATAGCGTTTTGGCTTACCCAAAACTGACGTTTATTTGACAATGTTATAACAGCCTCAAGTGACAGAATTTAAGTCGATTAGCGAGACTGGCGGCGCTTGAGCGCAGCGAAACCAGCAATGAACGCTAACCCAAGAACAGCGCTCGGTTCAGGAACTTTTTCTACAGTAAATAGCCAGTCAGAAGCATATAGATGAGTTGCATCTTCACGAAGAGTCCCCTCATCAGCATGATTGAGCCAACCCCATCCTGAATAACCCTCTTCACCTCGATGATCTGTATCAATTTTGAAAGAGTAGTCATGCACTCCTTTATAATCAAAGAGGTCATAGGAACTGACAGTAGAAGAAATATTCCCTTGCCCCTGTCCATCACCCCAGACGACTAGCCCGTCACCATTTGTTGTTACATTGTTATAAGTAAAATCGAGATCCCAAACGACAGGATTATCATAACTTGAACCTACATCAAGTCCTCCAAACACTTTCCCAGAAATAGTAACGCTCGATCCATCATATTCTAGGAAGACCTCAGATTGAGAATCTTCACAGTTGAAAGTGTAGATGTCGCTAGAGTTACCAGAGACTAAGCCATCCAGTCGAAGACAGTATGCTGGTGGAGCTGCATTGCCATCTGGATGATTATTCACACGATATTTGCCAATAGAAAAGGCATGAGCTGGATTAACAGCAAGCGTAGAAATACTAGCAGTAAAAATACTTATGGAGATTCCACGGAGGATATGGGTAAAGGGGTTATGGTTAATCATGATATCTATTCTGATTAGAGATAAAAGGGATAGTTTGAAAGATCAATTCAGAGCATATTGATCTGCTCTTGAGAATCTGTGATAGCTTTTAGCTTTTAACTTAGGTTAGTGTTTTTCAGTAAAAATCGTGAACCCCTAGACCCTATTCTTCATGAAAACTTCATAAAAATGATAGGTTTTATGAAGTTTTCATGAAGCATCTCCGAAAAAACGCATGTAGAGGCCCAATTCTAGAATTTAATTGGGGATTATGGGACGTAGAAATACTTACTTTAACATCAGTTTTAGTCATCCCTTTTCTGTCACTCTCCGGATTGAAGGAATAGGAAATCTGCTTAAGGGATGACAAAGAGGCTAAAGAGTAGACTGTATAAGGGATAGAACCTTTAATCCCTTCTGGAAAAATAAGCGCTTATGAGGCTTGGAATCCAATTCTTGAGCCAAAACTGACGTAAGTTAGAACACGGTTGAATCCTAAAACCGAGCTACCATCCTCTCTTCCCTAGCGTTTCGCGCTATATTAATCCTCTCCCACTTGATAGCCAAATTGAGAAAGACGAGTGCGAGATTGTCGCCATTTAGGTCTGACTTTAACAAATAATTCCAGATAAACTTGACCTAAAATCAGTTTTTGCATTTGTTCTCGTGCAGCCATACCAATGCTTTTTAACATGGCTCCCTTTTTACCAATCAAAATGGCTTTTTGGGAGTCTCGTTCCACATTAATAGCCGCAAAAACGCGGGTGATTTTTGGGGTTTCTTCGACTCGTTCAATCTCTACGGCTACCGAATGAGGAACTTCTTGGCGCGTAAGGAGTAAGATTTGTTCCCGGATTAATTCGCCCATGATAAAGCGTTCCGGTTGGTCAGTGACCAAATCGGGAGGATAATAGTAGGGGCCGGGTTCTAGATTGTCTGCCAGCAGGTTTTGTAGAGAGTCTAATCCCTCACCCGTAAGGGCAGAAAATTTTAGGGTTGGCCAGTGGTGAGCTTGGGCGAGTTGTTCGTAGGTTTGGTCGATCGCTTCAGAATCATCGGGTTGTTGATCCGCTTTATTGAGACCAAGAATAATCGGCAGTTTCACACTAGAGAGTAGCTCAACAATGTAGCGATCGCCCCCTCCCGCAGGAACAGAACTATCGACCACAAATAACACCACATCTACCGATTTAATCGCCAACTTTGCATTTTCCACCAAAACCTTCCCTAACTCATGGTGGGGTTTATGAATTCCAGGGGTATCCACAAAAATAAATTGGGCGGCTGAAGTCGTTAGAATGCCCCGTAAGCGGTTGCGCGTCGTTTGGGCTACGGGCGAAGTAATGGCAATTTTCTGTCCCACCAACTGATTCATAATAGTCGATTTACCGACATTGGGGCGGCCAATAATCCCCACAAACCCAGACTTAAAGCCAGGAGGGGGTTCAGGAATTAAATTAAAGGATGCAGGAGAAATATCGTCCAAGGCTTCAGATTGGGGATCGCGAGAATGAGTCATGGGGGATCGTAAGTCAGGAAAGAACAAAGATTAAGTCAAGTTGAGGTTATCGAACTTTGAGAGAATTTGAGTTTAATTTACTCCTGTAAGGGCTACTTAGCCCTTTGTCTTCATTCAACTTAAAGGCTACCGGAGGACACAAGGTTATGGGAAAACGCATTGGTATTTTGACCAGTGGCGGAGACTGTGCAGGTCTCAATGCTGCGATTCGGGCTGTGGTCTATCATGCCATAGGAACCTACGGTTATGAAGTCTTTGGAATTCATCAAGCCACATTAGGCTTATTGGAGCGTCCTCCAAAAGTGAAAGAATTAACCCGTACAAACATTCGTGGATTATTGCTCACTGGCGGAACTATATTAGGAACCACCAACAAAGGTGACCCTTTCGCTTATCCCATGCCCGATGGTACATTACTCGATCGCTCCCAAGAAATGATCGAAGGATATCACCAATTAGGGCTTGATGCCCTATTAGTGATTGGTGGAGATGGATCTCTAGCTATTCTGCGTAAACTGGCCCAACAAGGCAATATGAACATTATCGGTATCCCCAAAACCATTGATAATGACATTGGCATTACCGAACGCTCCATTGGCTTCCAAACGGCGGTTAATATTGCCACAGAAGCCTTAGACCGCCTCCAATTTACCGCCGCCAGCCATAGCCGAGTCTTGATTCTAGAAGTGATGGGCCGGGATGCGGGTCATATTGCCATCAGTGCTGGAATTGCTGGCGGTGCGGATGTGATCCTGATTCCCGAAATTCCCTACAATATTCAGAAGATTTGTAACCACATTGTTAACCGTCGAGAGCTGGGTAAAAGCTATTCTCTGGTGATTGTCTCTGAAGCAGTGAAAAGTGTTGAAGGTGGATCGATGACCAATGTGGTTGGTCTCGGAGAGAGTCGCTATGGAGGGATTGGCCAGGAGATTGCTAAAGGGATTACCTCGGAAATCAGTGCAGAAACACGGGTAACCGTTTTAGGCCATACCCAACGGGGAGGGATTCCCGCACCCATTGACCGCCTGGTGGCTTCGGCGTTTGGAGTAGCAGCCGTTGATTTAGTGGCTCAGGAGATGTACGATCACGTGGTAACTTGGCAACATCGGCAAGTTGTGAGTGTGCCCATTGAAAAGGCGATCGAACATTACCAAACCGTCAATCCAGAAGGTACGTTGGTGAAAACGGCCAGAGGTCTGGGAATTTGTTTGGGTGATTAACAGCCACAACAAGGGGCTTAAGCCCCTTGCTCCATTAGGAGCAGTAGAAATTAGGCCATTACCATGCCGCCATCGACGTTAAAGACTTGACCCGTAATATAGGCGGCGGCGGGGTCGGCCGCTAAGAAACGCACCATTCCGGCGACTTCCTCAGGTTGACCATAGCGACCCAGGGGAATCAGTTTCAGAATTTCATCTACTGCTAGATCTTTGGTCATGTCGGTAGTAATAAAACCAGGAGCAACTGCATTAGCCGTTACGCCACGACTGGCGATTTCTTTGGCGACAGTTTTGGTAAATCCAATCACTCCTGCTTTGGCTGCACTATAGTTGGCTTGACCGGGATTTCCCATTTGTCCGGAAACCGAGGCAATGTTGATAATTCGGCCTCGACGTTTTTTGATCATGATTTTACTGATGGCACGGGTACAGAGAAATACACCGGTCAGGTTGAGGTTAATGACGGCTTGCCAGTCTTCCGGTTTCATCCGTAGGAGTAAGCCATCTCTGGTAATCCCGGCGTTATTGACCAGGACATCAATCTGTCCCCATTCATCCATAACGGCTTTAACCAGGGTATCGACGGCTTCTGCTTGGGAAACATCTGCCCCAAGGGCGATCGCCTCTCCTCCTTGGTCTTTGATTTGACTGACGACTTCTTCGGCTGCACTGCTAGAGCTGGCATAGTTAACCGCTACTTTCGCTCCTTCTGCGGCTAAGGAAAGGGCGATCGCCCGACCAATTCCCCTAGACGCTCCGGTTACTAAGGCCACTTGATTTTGTAATTGGTTTCCCATAAACCACTTCTCCTGCTATTTCTTAAAGTTAGGCTGAGGGCATTTTGCCTTAGAATGGGGGGAGTTGCCTAACTTTTGCCGAATTTAATATCAAATCCTTCAATGTTTGCTACGATCGAATGGAAGTAAAATGGGTGAAGGTCGTCCTGTAGAGCCTGTATTAGCCTTGCTAGAGGCAACTCTTCTTTAACCCATACCCAATTTTTAATTGATCTAATATGGCGATTAAAAAACAATTTAAGAGTTTTGCTGACCTCCTGGCCCAATCGGATGTCCCAGTTTTGGTCGATTTCTACGCCACTTGGTGCGGCCCCTGCAAAATAATGGTGCCAATTTTGGAGCAAGTGCAAACTCAGATGGGCCAAGCTCTCCAAGTCGTGAAGATTGATTCAGATAAATATCCCCAACTGGCTTCTGAGTACCAGGTGGAAGCGTTACCGACCCTGATCCTCTTTAAACAGGGGAAACCCGTCGATAAAATTGAAGGCGTGATTAAGGTAGAACCCCTGATGGCTCGCCTCCAAACCCTGATTTAACGAACTTGAAGAAAATTTCCCCAAAGTCTAGCTTTTTCCTAAAACTTGTGTTATCTTAATGAAAGTGGGTAATAAACGGTTGAGTCCGTTAATTTGCCTGACTTGCGGGTATAGTTTAGTGGTAAAACCATAGCCTTCCAAGCTATTGATGGGGGTTCGATTCCCCCTACCCGCTTGATCATATAAGTCTTATAGGTAAAGGGACTCTCATCCCCATCAATAGCTTGGGAGGCTATAGCTCAACACACATTCAACACAAAACCACCATAGCACCTCCAAAAGTAAGGGTCAAGAAATAGGTTAAATGGGTTAGATAGTAATTAGAGTTTTCTATAGAATCCATAGAGAAATCCAAGGGGGTTCCCAAG